>NZ_JBAMDJ010000049.1:0-44257 GCF_036961705.1 Pseudomonas sp. 3JA | reverse complement strand
AAAGCGGTGAGCGCTTCGCACTCAAGCGGGAGCAAGCTCCCTCGCCACAATGATTCAGGTCGGTCTTGAGTGATCGGGTGGGCTTGCCGCGGGATCTTTTCCTATCTGTTCAATCAGGCTGCGGCTTCTTGAATACGTAGAACAGATTCGGCTCGCTCACCAGGTACAGGTTGCCATCGTCGTCCATGGCGAGGCCTTCGGCCTGGGGCACGGTTTTTTGCAAGCCGTGGCGGCCCTTGCTCAACGACAGCGTGCTCAGCGGCCGGCCGTCAATATCCAATTCGATAATCAGCCGCGACTCCTCGGACAGCGCCAGTAAGTGGCCGCTGCGTTCGTCGTATTGCAGGCTTGAGAGGTCGCGTACGAACAGCCCGGCATCGCGTTTGGGGTTGTTGATCACATGGACGGCATAGGACTTTTCCGGATTGTGATGGGGAAACCCATGCACTTCATAAATCAGCATCGGGTCGCGTTCCTTCGCCACGAACAGGCGTTTGCCTACCGAATCGTAGGCCAGCCCTTCGAACCCCTTGTTGCCGCTCATGTGTACGCCCAGGGTTATCTGTTCGGCTTCGGCGGCGTCGATGAATTGGGTGTCCTCTTCCAGGTGAATCTTGATCAGGCGCTGCTGACGCTCGTCGGTGATGACGTAGATGTCTTCGCTGATGAACTCCACCGCCTCCGGATCGCCAAAGCCGATCAGGGCGATGCGCCGCAAAATCTTGCCGTCCAGCGATAACTCGACCAGCTCGGCATTTTTATTGGTGACGGTGAACAGGCTCTTGCGGATCGGATCGAACGTCAGCGCTGAAACGTCATCGTCCAAGCCGTCGATCGCCTGCGCCTCGAGCGTGACTCGGTATTGGTCCAGGGCGATGGCCTGTTCGCTGGGGGTTCGCCAGAGGGTGTTGAGGTTGAACCAGGCTCGTTCGAACAGGCGCAGATGCTGGCCGGCGGTGATCAGGAAGATCAGCACCAGCGTCAGCAGTATCAGGATCAAAGGTTTGGGGCGGGCGAGTCGACGCATGTTGGGGTGGGCTCGGATAAGAACAGGTGCCTGGAAATACCACGGTTGCCTGAACTGAAGCTTAATGGCTGTGTGCCACACCCTACAACAATGGAGGATTTATCCTACAGAGTTAGTGCTGTCAGCGCTGTTTTTCGAAACGATAGAACAGATTCGGTTCGCTGACCATGTACAGATTGCCGGCCTCATCGACGGTGATGCCTTCGGCACGAGGGATTGTGTCTTTCAGGCCGTTGAAGCCGCCCAGCAAGGCCATGAAGCTGACCTGCTCGCCTGTTTCGTCCAGTTCCAGCAGCAGATGGGAGTCGGCCGAAAGCACCAGCATGTGACCGGTGCGCGGATCGATCGCCAGTGCCGAGAGGTTGCGCAGGTCCAGTTCATTGCTGACATGGATTTGCTTGTTGCCCTTGAGCAATTGGCTACCATCGCTTTTCCAGGTGAACAGCGCCGGTGGGCGTTCCTCCCCGAGTACCAGTTGCTGGTTGCGCGGGGCCCAGGCGATCGCTTCGAACCCTTTGTTCTTGTTCTTGGATGGGCCTAGATCGTAGTGGGGGAAATCGGCCTTGTTCAATTCGCGGGTGTCGGGACCAACGTGGACGATGGTCAACGTGTGACGTCGTTCGTCGGCGATAGCCAGCAGGCCGTTTTCCATATAAGTCACGCCCTCGGGGTTGCTCCAGCCCACCAACGGCATCTTGCGCAGCACATCGCCTTGCAGGGTCAGCTCCACCAGGAACGGGTTCTTGCCCATGACGGCGAACAGTGTCTTGGTCTGCGGGTTGTAGGTCACATCGGACGCCTCGTCCTTCTCCATGCCGGGTAGCGGCTTGGCGTCGATCACGGCGTGGTAGTCCGGCAACCAGATACTCGCCTGGCGCTCGGCTGGGCTCTGGAAGTGTTCCGATAGCCAAAGCAGGCCGCGGTCGTCCCAGTGCATCGCAAACGCCAGGCCATAGGCTGCGGCCGCTGCCAGCAGCGACCAGGCATACCAGGGCAGGGCGAAGCGGGAGCGGCGGGCGGGTTTGGCGGCAAACAGTGCTTGGGTTTTGGCCATCGGGGAATGCGTTCCAGAAAATTCGGCTAGGGGAGTGGCTGGCTCAGATGCCGCATTCCCCGGAATTATCCGGATGGCATGTGAAAAAAACGGTAAATGATCGCAAATGCGTCATGTCTACCCTGTGGGAGCGAGCTTGCTCGCGATAGCGGTGTGTCAGCCGACATCGATGTTGGATGATGGCCTCATCGCGAGCAAGCTCGCTCACAGGGGAGCACGGGTTTAGCCGTTAGCGAACGCTGCTTTCGAAGCGGCTCGCTCCCGGCAACTCCAGTACCAGTTCATCGCCTGCATTCAGCGGCCCGACGCCTGCCGGGGTGCCGGTGAGGATCACGTCGCCGGCCTGCAACGAGAAGCAGCCGGCCATGTATTGGATCATCGGCACAATGGGATTGAGCATCAGGCTGCTATTACCGTCCTGGCGCACTTCACCGTTGATGGTCAGGCGAACGGGGATGTCGGTCAGGTCGGCAAAGGTGCCGTTCGACACGAACGGTGCGAGCACCGCCGCGCCGTCGAAGGACTTGGCCACTTCCCATGGCAGGCCCTTGGCCTTGAGCTCGGCCTGCTTGTCCCGCAGAGTCAGGTCCAGGGCCGGGGCGAAGCCGGAGATCGCGTCCAGTACTTCTTCAGCGCTGGGCTTGGTGGACAGCGGCTTGCCGATCAGCACGGCGATTTCCGCCTCGTAGTGCACCGAGCCACGGTCGGCAGGAATGCTGAAACCACCTTCCAGCGGCACTACGCAACTGCCCGGCTTGATGAACAGCAAGGGTTCGGTGGGTACCGGGTTATCCAGTTCCTTTGCATGTTCGGCGTAGTTGCGGCCAATGCACACCACTTTCCCTACCGGAAAATGAATACGTGTACCGTCGACATACTGGTGCTGATAGCTCATTACCGGCTCCTGCTTCTGGGATTCATCAGGTGTTTTTAGGCGTCAAATCGCGAAAATCTTGCCCGGGTTCATGATGCCGTTCGGGTCGAATACCGCCTTCACCGCTTTCATGTACTCGATTTCCACAGGTGAACGACTATAGGTCAGGTAGTCGCGCTTGGTCATGCCCACGCCGTGTTCGGCGGAAATCGAGCCGTTGTACTTCTCGACGGTCTCAAAGACCCATTTGTTCACGGTCGCGCACTTGGCGAAGAACTCATCCTTGCTCAGGTTTTCCGGCTTGAGGATGTTCAGGTGCAGGTTGCCGTCGCCGATGTGGCCAAACCAGACGATTTCGAAGTCCGGGTAGTGTTCGCCGACGATCGCGTCGATTTCCCGCAAGAAACCCGGAACCTTGGAGACGGTCACCGAGATGTCGTTCTTGTACGGCGTCCAGTGGGAGATGGTTTCGGAAATGTATTCGCGCAGCTTCCACAGGTTCTGCAGTTGGGTTTCGCTCTGGCTCATCACGCCGTCCAGCACCCAGCCTTGCTCCACGCAATGCTCGAAGGTTTCCAGGGCGTGATTGGCGACTTCTTCAGTGGTGGCTTCGAATTCCAGCAGGGCGTAGAACGGGCACTCGGTTTCGAACGGTGCTGGCACGTCGCCGCGAGCGAGGACCTTGGCCAGGGCCTTGTCGGAGAAAAATTCGAAGGCGGTCAGGTCCAGCTTGCCCTGGAAGGCGTGCAGCACCGGCATGATCGAA
Source organism: Pseudomonas sp. 3JA (assembly GCF_036961705.1). Taxonomy (NCBI): domain Bacteria; kingdom Pseudomonadati; phylum Pseudomonadota; class Gammaproteobacteria; order Pseudomonadales; family Pseudomonadaceae; genus Pseudomonas; species Pseudomonas sp. 3JA. Next base: position 40,536 of record NZ_JBAMDJ010000049.1, on the reverse strand, counting down.
TCGAAGTCCGGCGTGCCGAGCACCATGGCGGTGAGGTTTTTCGGCGCACGGTCCAGGCGCATGGTGGCCTCGACCACGAAGCCCAGGGTGCCTTCGGCGCCGATGAACAGCTGCCGCAAGTCATAGCCGGTGGCGTTCTTGATCAGGTCCTTGTTCAGCTCCAGCAGGTCACCCTTGCCGGTGACGACCTTCATGCCCGCCACCCAGTTGCGGGTCATGCCGTAGCGAATGACCTTGATCCCGCCGGCATTGGTGCCGATGTTGCCGCCAATCTGGCTGGAACCGGCCGAAGCGAAGTCTACCGGATAGTACAGGCCATGTTCTTCGGCCTTGTTCTGCAGTTGTTCGGTGACCACGCCAGGCTGGCAGACCGCGGTGCGGTCGGTGAGGTTCACGTCGAGCACCTGGTTCATGTAGTCGAATGACACGACCACTTCGCCGTTGGCCGCCACGGCGGCGGCGGAAAGCCCGGTACGCCCGCCCGACGGCACCAGCGCGACCTTGTGTTCATTGGCCCAGCGCACAATGGCCTGGACCTGCTCGGTGGTCTTGGGAAAGACGATGGCCGTGGGCGCCGGGGCGAAATGCTTGGTCCAATCCTTGCCGTAAGCGTTCAGGGAGTCGGCATCGGTCAGGACCTTGCCAGGCTCAACCAGGGTCTTCAGCTCATCTATCAGGGCAGGATTGGTCATCGACAGAACTCTCGAACAATTCATGGTCATCCTGAGAACGCTTCACGTCGCAGGAATGAGTGTTTAGCGGGGTGCATATGCTAGCATACCGACCCCGCAGCGTAGTGCCCAACGGCTGTTCTGCGGCGACGGCTGTCACGCCGGTCGGGCCAGCATGCGCTGTCCGATTCCCTGCCATTTTTCTCCGGGACACAGGTTTACGCAGATGAGCAAGACTTCTCTCGATAAGAGCAAGATCAAGTTCCTTCTTCTCGAAGGCGTCCACCAATCGGCTGTCGACGTCCTCAAGTCGGCGGGCTACACCAGCATCGAGTACATCACCAGTTCTCTGCCGGAAGCCCAGCTCAAGGAAAAGATCGCCGATGCTCACTTCATCGGCATTCGCTCCCGTACTCAATTGACCGAAGAGATCTTCGACCACGCCAAGAAACTGGTGGCGGTCGGCTGCTTCTGCATCGGCACCAACCAGGTTGACCTCAATGCGGCGCGCGAGCGCGGCATCGCGGTGTTCAACGCGCCGTACTCCAACACCCGTTCCGTTGCCGAACTGGTGTTGGCCGAAGCGATCCTGCTGCTGCGCGGCATCCCTGAGAAGAACGCTTCCTGCCACCGTGGCGGCTGGATCAAGAGCGCGGCCAACTCCTTCGAAATCCGCGGCAAGAAGCTGGGTATCGTCGGTTACGGCTCGATTGGCACCCAGTTGTCGGTACTGGCTGAAGGCCTTGGCATGCAGGTGTTCTTCTACGACACCGTGACCAAACTGCCCCTGGGCAACGCTACCCAGGTCAACAACCTGCACGAGTTGCTGGGCATGTCCGACATCGTGACCCTGCACGTGCCGGAAACCGCTGCCACCCAGTGGATGATCGGCGAGAAGGAAATCCGTGCCATCAAGAAGGGCGGGATCCTGATCAACGCCGCTCGCGGCACCGTGGTCAAGCTCGACGCCCTGGCCGACGCGATCAAGGACAAGCACCTGATCGGCGCCGCCATCGACGTGTTCCCGGTGGAGCCGCGCTCCAACGACGACATCTTCGAAAGCCCGCTGCGTGGCCTGGACAACGTGATCCTGACCCCACACATCGGCGGTTCCACCGCTGAAGCCCAGGCCAACATCGGTCTGGAAGTGGCGGAAAAGCTGGTCAAGTACAGCGACAACGGTACGTCGGTATCGTCCGTGAACTTCCCGGAAGTGGCTCTGCCGGCACACCCTGGCAAGCATCGCCTGTTGCACATCCACGAGAACATCCCGGGTGTGATGAGCGAGATCAACAAGGTCTTCGCCGAAAACGGCATCAACATTTCCGGTCAGTTCCTGCAGACCAACGAGAAAGTCGGCTACGTCGTGATCGACGTCGACGCCGAATACTCGGACCTGGCGCAAGAGAAGCTGCAGCACATCAACGGCACCATTCGTTGCCGGGTGTTGTTCTAAGAAGGTTGGACGGCAAGTTGAGGTTTGGCTTGCAATAAAAAACGGGAGCTTCGTAAGGGGCTCCCGTTTTTTTGCCTGCGTTACTTCACGGTGACGGTGATCTTCTTGGACACGATCGTCGGATGGAACGGCATATGGCCGCTGTCACCCAATATCAGCTGCAAGGTATGTTTGCCCGGGGCCAGTTTGATGGTGGCCTCGGTTTGTGCCTTGCCGAAGTGCATGTGGTTGGCGTCGGTCGGAATCGGTGCGCCTTCAGCGGGCAGTTTGTCGACATCGATCAGCAGATGATGATGCCCGGTGTTTTTGGTCACATCACCCGCCGGAGCCAGGGCGATGTCCTTGACGCCGAACTTGACCTTGAATTCCTGGGCAACGGTGGCGCCGTCTTCCGGGGAAACGATGAATACCTCTGCGCCTTTGGGAGCGGGGGTTGCGGCAGTCGCCAGCATCGAAGTACTCAGCAACAGGCCGGCCAACGCGGCACGAGACATAAAGCTTTTCATTTTTTTCTCCAATTTTTCCATGAAATCCGCCTGGCCATGACAACTTCATGACCAATCGTTGTCGAAGCCTGCAACAACCATAGCAAAGCGAGCCTGAAACGAGCGTCGCTTGTATAAATACAAAGGAGTGACCATGCGCTTTCTGCCTGGCCTGATCTGCCTGCTACCCCTTTTGAGTCCCCTGGCTCATGCCGAACTGATCGATGACATCAATGACCGTGGCGAACTGCGCATTGCCCTTGAGGCCAACGCCGCGCCCTTCAACTTCAAGGAAGACGGCAAACTCACTGGTTTCGAAGTGGAGCTGGGCGAAATGCTTGCCAGTGAGCTCGATGTACGCCCCGACTTCGTGGTCACTGATGCCGGGGACCTGATGAGCGGGGTGGAGAGCGGCAAGTACGACGTCGCCATCAACCACATAGCAATGACCCCGGAACTGGTGGAACGTTTCGACACCAGCGCTGTTTACAGTCAGCCGGATGCACAATTGCTGGCGAGCAAGGAGCAGACGCCACGCCCGCTGGTCATGGCGCAGTCGTTCCAGCCCGAAAAAAAGAGCGACCCGGCGCCGAGCCTGGTGATTCCGTTCCAGAAGGGCAACCCGGCGTTCAAGGCCAGCCTGGACAACGCCCTGACACGTATCAAGGAGGATGGAAGGCTGGAGCGGTTGTCGCAGAAGTGGTTGGAAAAACAGCCAGCGGAAAACAATTGAGGCTTGGATTCAACGCGACACTTTGTGGCGAGGGAGCTTGCTCCCGCTGGGCTGCGAAGCAGCCCCAATCGGGATAACGCAAGACTCCAGGCAGACCGTGTCATCCGGTTTTACGACGGCTGCGCCGCCGAGCGGGAGCAAGCTCCCTCGCCACAGGGTTCTGTTTGGACCGGGGGACATGGTTACCGCTCACCCTGGCCAAACAGGCCTGTCCTCAAGACTTGCGCCAGACACTCGCCAACCAAGGCTGTTGCTCGCGCGGCAGCCCAGCCGGTCGGTAGTAATGCTCCAGTTCCACGAAGCCTGCGTCGCCAAGCAGCGTGCGCCAGGCCGCGAGGTCGTGATAAGCGCCGAAGCGCTGGCCGTTCCAGCCCTCCTGGTTTTCGCCCCGTGGGTTGGAGCTGAACAGCACGCCGCTGGGCTTGAGCGTCGCATGCAGTTGTTTCAGCACCCGAGGCAGTTCCTGGACCGGGATATGAAACAGCACGGCGTTGGCAAAGATCCCGTCGAAGCGTTCAGCCGGCAGGTCGAGTTTCAAAAAGTCCTGTTGCCACACTTCGCACCCGCTGTCCTGGCGCGCCATCCGGGCAAATTCCGCTGAGCCATCGAGGCCCACCGCCACATGGCCCATGGCGGTGAACGTGCGCAGGTCTCGTCCGGGGCCGCAGCCGAAGTCCAGGATGTGCAACGGTGCCTGGGCCTGAATGTGTCGCAGCAACGCGTCGATGTTCTGGCTGACGTCGTGATCGCGAGTGCCTTCGCGGAAGCTGTCGGCGACCGCGTTGTAATGGCCCAGGGTCGTGGCGGTGATGGTTTGCAGGTCGTCGGGGGTGTGTTTCATGGTCGCTGGCTTGGAATGGGGGAGCGTGAGCCGACTATACCGCAAGATCATTGATCGCTCAGGTCAGCGCTTGTTCAAGCCCCGCGCCAACCGATCCCCACCGAGTTGAATCAACGCCACCAATGCCACCAGCAACACGATCACCGTGAGCATGATCTGGCTGTCGAAACGCTGGTAACCATAGCGGTAGGCGATGTCCCCCAGGCCGCCAGCGCCGATTGCCCCGGCCATCGCCGAGGAGTTGATCATGGTCACCAGTGTGATGGTAAAACCGCCGACGATGCCCGGCCGTGCTTCGGGCAGCAGCACATGCCAGACAATGTGCCAGCGTCGGCACCCCATGGCCTGGGCCGCTTCGATCAGGCCATGGTCGACCTCCCGCAAACTGACTTCAGCGATGCGGGCGAAGAACGGGGTGGCGGCGATGGTCAGGGGAACCACCGCGGCCCAAACGCCGTACGTGGTGCCGACAACCAGTCGCGTGAACGGAATCAGCGCCACCATCAGGATCAGGAACGGTATCGAGCGGAACAGGTTCACGAACGCGCCCAGGACGCGGTTCAGGGCGGGCGCTTCATAGATCCCACCCTTGTCACTGGTGACCAGAATCACCGCCAACGGAATGCCCGCCAGCAACGCGATCAACGACGACACGCCGACCATCAGGAAGGTGTCGATGAAACCCTGCAATAACCGATCAAACCACATAACCCAGCACCTCCACCCGTTGCGCCCAATTGCCCGCACGTTGGCGCAGTTCCTCGGCGCCCCATGACGAACCGCTCACGGCCAGCAGTAATTGCCCCAGCCCGTGACCCTGAATCCGTTCGATGCCGCCGTGCAGCAAGCGCACCCGACCACCGAGGGCGCTGAACAAGGCGGCAAGATCCGGTTCCTCGCGATCTGTACCGGTGAATTGCAGGCGCAGCACGGTAGCGGCATCCGCCGATGCTGGCAGGGCCTGCAAGCGGCTTTGCAGTTCTTCAGGTATGGCGTGTTGCAGGGGGGCCAGCAGTGTTCGACTGACGTCGTGTTGCGGGTTACCGAACACTTCCCAGATCGGACCCTGCTCGACGATCCGACCTTGCTCGAGGACCACCACGCGGTCACACACCTCGCGAATCACCGCCATTTCATGGGTGATCAACACGATGGTCAGGCCCAGTCGCTGATTGATCTCTCGCAGCAAACCGAGGATCGATTGAGTGGTTTCCGGGTCCAGGGCCGAGGTAGCCTCGTCGCAGAGCAGGATCTGCGGATCATGGACCAGCGCCCGGGCGATCCCGACGCGCTGCTTCTGTCCGCCCGAGAGTTGCGCCGGGTAGGCCTTGTGCTTGCCCTGCAAACCCACCAGCTCCAACAGCTCACGAACTTTCTGCTGGCGCTCCTCCTTGGGCACGCCGGCGACTTTCAGCGGCAGCTCGACGTTCTGCCACACGGTCTTGGCCGACATCAGGTTGAAGTGCTGGAAGATCATGCCGATGCGCCGACGCAGGTCCACCAGGCGGTCTTCATCGAACTCGCCGATGTCTATCTGATCGATCAGCACCCGGCCACTGGTGGGTTGTTCGAGGCGGTTGATGGTGCGGATCAGTGACGATTTGCCAGCGCCGCTGCGGCCGATGATGCCGAACACTTCGCCGCGCTGGATCGCCAGGTCGATGCCTTGCAGCGCGGCCACCGGCCCCTGGGCGCCGTTGTAGGTCTTGCCCAGGCCGATAAAGCGCACGTGGGCACGGTTGAGCTCTGGATGCAGTTCGGTGTGTTTGGCGCTTCTGGGCGGGGGGGCTTCTTGTCGAAGTCGAGCATTGACGGCGTTCATGTCAGCTTTCCCAGCCGGGTTGGTAGAGCTTGCCGTGGGCCTTGTCCAGGGCCGCTCGCACGGCAGGCGAGTGCTGATAGATGTCGACGAACTTGATCAGCCGTGGATCGTTCTTGCTCTTGGGCTGGATCACGAACTGAATCACGTATTCCTTGTGATCGAGGCCGTCGAACAGCAAGGCAGAGCTGGCATCGAAAGTCTTGGCCAGGCGGATGTAGGCGGGATAACCCTGCACCAGGTCGGCGTCTTCATAAGCACGCACCAGTTGCACGGCTTCGACCTGCAGGATCTTGAGTTTCTTCGGGTTGGCGACGATATCGTCTTCGGTGGCCTTGTAGCCGACGCCCGGCTTGAGGCTGATCAGCCCGGCCTTGGCCAACAGTTGCAGGCCGCGACCGCTGTTGATCGGGTCGTTGGCAATGGCGACGCTGGCGCCTTCCGGGAGCTCGTCGAAGCTTTTGTATTTTTTCGAATAGAGGCCGACGTTGTTGATGATCCCCGGTGCAAAGGGCACCAGATCGAACCCGGCGGCGGCCTTGGCGTTTTCCAGGAACGGGATGTGCTGGAAGTAATTCACGTCGATGTCGCCGGAGGCCAGGCTGACGTTGGGCGCTATCCAGTCGCTGAACTCCACCAGTTCGACCTTCAGGCCTTGCTTGCTGGCCTCTTCCACGGCGGCCTCCAGGGGAATGGCGAACGCGGCGGTGGTGCCGATTTTCAACGGTGCGTCGGCGGCAAACAGTGCCGAGCTGAACAGGCCGAGGGCCAGGGCCAGTGCTTTGACTGGCAGGGTCAGGAGTTGCTGGGTCATGTCGGATATTCCAGTCATTGATTAATTGAGCCATGTGCTTGTGTGGCGAGGGAGCTTGCTCCCGCTGGGCCGCGAAGCGGCCCCAAACCAGTCCGCTCGGTCTGTCGGTTGAAACCTCGCCGGCAGGGCGCCTGCTTCGCAGTCGGGCGGGAGCAAGCTCCCTCGCCACAGGGTCAGTGTCGGTAGGTTGAGCCGGTGTGTTGTTCAGGTAGATGAGCCCCCGCGCGAAACAGCTTTTCCCGCAAGGTCCCGTTGTCGTATTCGGTCTTGTACGCGCCGCGCCGCTGCAGTTCGGGAATCACCAGGTCGATGAAGTCCACGTAGCTTTGCGGCGTGACGATGCGGGTCAGGTTGAAACCATCGAGGCCGGTTTCAGCGATCCAGGATTCCAGTTCGTCGGCCACCTGTTCGGGCGAGCCGACCACCGTGATGTAGCGACCGCCCAAGGCGTGTTGTTCGAGCAATTTGCGCCGGGTCCAGTCGTTGTTCTGCAAGGTCTTGGTGGCTGACTGGATGGCGTTGCTCTTGACGTACTGGATCGGTTCGTCCAGTTCGTACTGGGAAAAATCGATGCCCGTCGACGCGGAAAAATGCGCCACGCCGGCCTCGGCGCTGGCATAGCTCAGGTACTCGGCATGCTTGGCCCAGGCAGCCGCTTCGGTCTCGCCGACGATCACGTTCAGGCCCATGAACACCTTGATGTCCCCGGGGTTGCGCCCGGCCTCGACAGCGCTGGCGCGGACCTTGTCCACCTGGGTCTTGGTCGCCGGTTTGTTCTGGCCGCTGATGAACACGCACTCGGCATGCCGTCCGGCGAACAGCAGGCCGCGCTCGGAACTGCCGGCTTGGAACAGCACCGGCGTGCGCTGGGGCGAGGGTTCGCACAGGTGATAACCCTCGACCTGATAGAACTCGCCCTGATGCCGGACCTTGTGCACTTTCTCCGGCTGCGCATAGATCCGCCGCTGGCGATCGTTGAGTACCGCGTCGTTTTCCCAGCTGCCTTCCCAGAGTTTGTAGAGCACTTGCAGGTACTCGTCGGCCTGGTCGTAGCGGCGGTCATGCTCGACCTGCGCGGTCAGGCCCATGGCCTTGGCGGCGCTGTCCAGGTAGCCGGTGACGATGTTCCAGCCGACCCGGCCGCGGCTCAGGTGGTCGAGGGTGCTCATGCGTCGGGCAAACAGGTACGGCGGTTCGTAGGTGAGGTTGGCGGTGAGGCCGAAGCCGAGGTTCTTCGTGACGGCGGCCATTGCCGAGACCAGCAGCAACGGGTCGTTGACCGGCAGCTGGATCGACTCCTTGAGCGTGACGTCCACCGACTGTTGGTACACGTCATAGACCCCGACGATGTCGGCGATGAACAGCCCGTCGAACAATCCGCGTTCGAGCAATTGCGCCAGGGCGGTCCAGTATTCGATCGTGTTGAACTGGGTCGACGTGTCCTGGGGATGAGTCCACAGGCCGTGATTGATGTGCCCGATGCAGTTCATGTTGAACGCGTTGAGCAGGATCTTTTTCTTGCCGGGAGCCATCAGATAGTCCCCCGCAGCGGCGGTTTTTCATCGTTGAGGTAGAAGTTGCCCACCGCATGGTATTTCCAGCGCACCGGGTCATGCAGGGTGTGCACCCGGGCGTTGCGCCAGTGGCGGTCGAGGCCATGTTCGGCCAGGGTCGCCTGGCTGCCGGCCAATTCGAACAGCGTGCTGCTGGCGGCCAGGGATATTTCGGTGCTGATGGCACGGGCCTCGGCCACGGCAATCGAGGCGGCGGCGACCGTGTCGGCCCGGGTGTCGGCCTGGGCCCGGTCGAGGAATTCACCGGCGCGTTCCAACAGGGCTTCGGCGGCATGCAGGCGGATGCTCAGTTGGCCGAAACTCTTGAGGGTGTGCGGGTCTTCGGTGGCGACGTCGCTGGTGGCGTCGATCCAGGGGCGGGTTTTATTGCGGACAAAATGCAGGGCGTCTTCGTAGGCGGCGCGGGCGATGCCGGTGTCGATAGCGGCGTGAAGAATCTGCGCCAGCGGCCCTACCGGTGTGGGACGTTCGAAGGCGCTCTGGAAGGGTACGATGTCGGCGGCGGCGACATAAACGTCTTCGAACACCACCGAACCACTGCCCGTGGTGCGCTGGCCAAAACCGCTCCAGTCGTCGATCACCGTCAGGCCTTGGCTGCTGCGAGGGACGAACGCCAGTTGTTGCACACCGTTTTCGTCCACCACTGACGTGGGGATGCGCTGGGCGTAGATCGCGCCCGTAGCGTAGAACTTGCGACCGTTGATGCGATAGCCCTCGCCGTCGCGGCGCAGTTGGGTGATGCGATCATGGGCAGTCTTGGTGCCAAGTTCGGCCAGGGCGTTACCAAAGCGCTGGCCGGCGAGCACTTCGGCGTAGAGGCGTTGTTTTTGCGCTTCAGTGCCGTTTACCCGTAGCACTTCCAGGGCATAGAAATGATTTTGCGGAATCTGCCCCAGCGAGCTGTCGGCCTGGGAAATCAGCGCAATGACTTTGGCCAGGGTGACGTTGGACACACCGGCACCGCCATAGGCCGTGGGCACGCTGATACCCCACAGGCCCGAGCGGGAGAAGGCCTCCAGTTCCGGGTACGGCAAACGGCGCTCGCGGTCGCGCAGGGCGCTGTCGCGCTTGAGGTCATCGGCCAGGTCGCTGGCCACGATCAGGGCTTGTTCATCGCTGGTGATCACCGCGACGTGTTGAGAAAGCGTCATGTGCTGCTCCAGAGGTCGGGTCGTCAGATCCAGGAATGGCGGGCCGGCAAGGTGCCGTTCAGGTGGTAGGCGCCTACCGCGTGATACTTCCAGCGCACCGGGTCGTGCAGGGTGTGGACCCGTGCGTTGCGCCAGTGGCGATCGAGGTTGAATTCGGCGAGGGTGGCGCGGCTGCCGGCCAGTTCGAAGAGTTTTTCGCTGGCGTGCAGGGCGATTTCGGTGGTGAGCACTTTGGCCTCGGCCACGGCAATCGAGGCGCGGGCGGCAGATTGCGCCGTGATGGGGGCGGCACTGACCTGGTCCAGCACCTGTCCGGCCTTGCGCAGCAAGGCTTCGGCGGCGTGCAGTTCGATTTTCAGTTTGCCAATGTCGGCGATCACGTAGAGATCGTCACTGGCTCGGTCGACCTTGGCGTCGATCCAGGGACGAGCCCGTTCACGCACAAAAGCGATGGCATCATCGATGGCGCCACGGGCGATACCCGCATCGATGGCGGCCTGGATCAGTTGGGAAATCGCACCTTGCACGCCGGGTGTTTCGTTGATGCGCCAGTTATCCAGGACCAACTCGGCATCCACCCGCACATTGTTCAGCAGCACGGTGCCGCTGGCGGTGGTGCGCTGGCCGAATCCTGACCAGTCGTCGACGATCCGCAGGCCCGGGGTGCCGCGCCGTACGAATGCCAGCACCTGGCGGCCCTCGTCATTCAACGCCTTGACCGCGACCCAATGGGCAAACAGCGCGCCGGTGGAATAGAACTTCTGACCATTGATGACAAACCCGTCACCGTCAGTGGTGATCCGAGCCTTGAGCTCAAGGGTATTGCGAGTACCGCGTTCCGGCCCGGCGTTGCCGATGCGCCAGCCTTCGAGCACGCTCTGCAAGAGGATTTTTTTCTGCCGTTCGGTGCCGGTGCCGAGAATCAGCTGGAGCACGCCGAACTGGTTCTGCGGGATCTGCCCAAGGGCCGGGTCAGCGGCGGAAATGATCGCGAACACGTCGGCCAGGGTGACGAACGAAACCTGCGGACCGCCGTATGCCCGGGGAATGGCAATGCTGCCCAGTCCGCTGCGGGTGAATTGCTCGATTTCTGCCCAGGGCAGCTTGCGTTGCTGGTCACGACGCGCGGCCTGCTGACGGGCGACCTGCGCCAGTTCATGGGCGGCTTTGATGGCCTCGGCATCGTTGCGCAACACCTGTGCGGGCAACAACAGTGGTGCGATGTCCAGGTCGCTCTGGACTTTTGCTTGCGCCAGATCCGACATTACAGCCACTCCGTGGCTGCAGGCAGTGCCTTGGCGTATTGCACTGGGGTGATTGTGTTCCGTTCCATACCCACCTCACATCTTTTCGGAAAACGCCGCGATAAATGCGGCGAGTCAAAATCAAGAATGTCCGGTGGTCCGGTGTATATACCCTAAGCGTGTATAAATTATTTTTGAACTAACTTTTAGGAATATGTATAGGTTGGATTCAATTGGAAGGAGTCCTCTGTGGCGAGGGAGCTTGCTCCCGCTGGGTTGCGCAGCAACCCTTCTTTTACCGATGGGCGCTGCGCCCCCAAGCGGGAGCACGCTCCCTCGCCACCAAAAGCGCTCTGTATCAAGGCGCTCGATGTCGCGGTTCGGCGGCCATGAGGGCCTCTTTCGAGGGCTTCTTCAGATAGGGATTGGCGCAACCGATCTTCAGCGTTCGCGGCGGTGCCCAGAGGGAATTGTTGCCTACGCGATCGATGATGCAGTAGGTCACTTCCAGGCGCAGGTCTTCGCCTGCCTCCAGGATGATCTGCGGCGGAACCCAGATATTGATTGGCTGGCCGACCTCGCTGGCGGTGACGGCAGGCAGGTCCATGCGCACATCGCCCCAGCGCAGGGTCACGGCATCGCCGGCGGCCATGTTCAGGTAGGGTTCGATGGTCAGCGGTACGCCGCGCTTGATCTGGTTGGGGTTCACCCCTTGGCGTCGGATAGTACCGGGAATGCGCACGGGCGCCAGGCCCTGGTTTTCATCGCCGCTCAGGGCCGACGGCTGCCCGCCGGGGCAATCGAGCTTCACGTGTACCCGTTGTCTGGCGGATAGCGCCGGCCCACGCCCGACCTGCATCACCCGATAGTGAATGCGCGAGGTGCCATCGACGATGAAACTCTCCGGGACTCGCAGGGTGACGCTGTCTTGCACATCGGCCTGCGACAGCAAGCGCGAGCCGACGTAGCAGTTGTCCCAGAACAGTTCGATCAGGTCACCTGCGTCCATACCAGGGTAGGGCGCAATGGCAACCTCCAGGTGAGCGGCGTTGGCGATGTTGATGCCGGTAGGGTGGGCGTTGGCCAGGGTGGGGGCGGCCAGTTCAGGACTCTTCGACTTACATGTCATGGTGTTCTCCTTGATGCTTGAAAACTAAGTCCGTTTCGGGAAGATCAACGGCGATGACTAATCGCGACATATTTTATGTGTGCAGCCATATAGGCTAGGCTGCGCCTAGTCACTGTGCAGAAAATAAATAATGTGCATCGCTTGTTGGTCACTAGATAAAGGCTCAATAGTTTCAGTGTCAATAGAGGCACTTGCTTAATAATTCATTGTGAAGGGCTTCAGAAATGTCCTACGCACCCATGTTAATAATGCGCGGCATCACAAGCCCTTTTCCCAGGCTCGCAGGTTTCTGGAAAATGCTTGAAAGAGCGTCTTGAGACTAGAAAGGAGGAGTGCTTGGGCTGAGGGGAAGTGTTACGAGAGGTAGATCCATGCCGCACATAAAACGGTCGAGGATGTTGAGTAGGGCGCAAGTTGCAAGTTGTTTCTTTATGGCAAAGTTATGGCGCTAGTATCTTGAAGAGTGTTGCAAGTGCCTCACTTCCATCCCTGGAAGTGATGACGCTGCCGATAACTTACTGAGCGCCGTGACCGGCGGAGAGGAACTTGCTGAGGAACTGTCGCGTGCGTTCTTCCTTGGGAGCTGCAAACAAGGCCTTGGCTTCGCCTTGTTCGACGATCACGCCTTTGTCGAAAAACACCACGCGGTTGGCCACGTCCCGGGCGAAGCCCATTTCGTGGGTCACGATGACCATGGTGCGTTTTTCTTCGGCCAAGTCGCGAATGGTTGCCAGCACCTCGCCCACCAGTTCCGGATCCAGGGCCGAGGTCGGCTCGTCGAACAGGATCACCGCCGGCTCCATCGCCAACGCCCGGGCAATCGCCACGCGCTGTTGCTGGCCGCCGGAAAGGCGCCGTGGGTAGGCGTCCTCCTTGCCGGCCAGCCCGACCTTGGCCAACAGCTTGCGCCCCAGGGCTTCGGCTTCGGTGCGAGGAATCTTCTTCACCACCTGCGGGCCTTCAGTGACATTTTCCAATGCGGTGCGATGGGGAAACAGGTTGAAGTTCTGGAACACGAAGCCCACCTGCTGGCGCAACCGGCGCACCAGGCCCTGTTGCTGGTTCAGCGGGCGACTGCCATCGATTTCGATGTCGCCGACCTTGATCCGGCCACTGCTGGGTTCTTCGAGGAAGTTCAGGCAGCGCAGGAAGGTGGTCTTGCCCGAGCCGCTGGGGCCGATGATCGCAACCACTTCGCCTTCTTCGATCTTCAAGTCGATGCCGTTGAGCACCACCTGACCCTTGAACTGCTTTGTCAGTTTTTCCACGACAATCATGGGTCAGGACTCCTGGTCATGCCGATTGACCCGTGCTTCCAGGACGTTCTGCAGGTGCGAGAGCACGGTAGCAAGAACCCAATAGATCAGCGCGGCGGCAAGGTACATGGTGAAGATTTCGAAGGTTCGCGCGGTGATCAACTGCGCCTGGCGGAACAGCTCAGGCACCTGGATGGTCGCCGCCAGCGCGGTGTCCTTGACCAGGGAAATGAAGCTGTTGCCCAACGGTGGCAGGGCCGTGCGTGCCGCTTGCGGCAGGATGGCCCGGCGCAGGGTCTGGGCGCGGGTCATGCCGATACTCGCCGCCGCTTCCCACTGGCCGCGCTCGATGGAACTGATGGCGGCCCGCAGGATTTCACACGCATAGGCAGCCATGTTCAGCGAGAAACCGATCAGGGCCGCGGGCAGCGGATCCAGCTCGATGCCCAGTTGCGGCAACCCGTAATAGATCACGAACAACTGCACCAGCAACGGCGTACCGCGAAAGAACGACACGTAGATGCGGGCGATCCAGTTCACCAGCTTGAAGCGCGACAGGCGCATCAGCGCCAGGCCGAACCCCAGCAGCAAGCCGAAAAACATACCGCCCAGGCTGAGGAAGACCGTGTAATACGCGCCCTTGAGCAGGAAGGGCGCGGAGTCCAGTGCGAGTTGAAGAGCTGCTTCCATTATTGGGTAACGTCAGCGCTGAAGTATTTCTCCGAAAGTTTTTTCAACGTACCTTCGGCGCGAAGTTTTTCGATGGCCTTGTTCACGGCTGCCAACAGCTCAGGCTCGCCTTTGCGCAGGGCAATACCGGACTCCTGGCGAGAAAAGGCTTCGCTGGTGACGGTGGTGTCCTTGGCTTTCTTGGCGTATTCCAATGCGGCCAGGCGGTCGATCAGGATGGTGTCGATACGACCGACGCGCAGGTCCTGGAACTTGGTGGGGTCGTCATCGTAGGTTTTGACTTGGGCGCCCGGTACTTCTGCCTTGACCCACTGTTCGTAGTTGGTGCCCAGGCCCACGCCGACTTTTTTACCGTCCAGGTCGGCGGCCTTCTTGATGTTCAGCTCGTCGGCTTTCTTGGTCAGTACCAGCGCTTGAATCCCGGAAACGGTGTACGGCTCGGAGAAATCGTACTTTTTCTTACGTTCCTCGGAGATGGTCACCTGGTTGACCACTGCGTCCAGGCGCTTGGATTCCAGGGCCGCGAGAATGCCGGCCCATGGAGTCGTCTGCAGCTTGACCTTCACACCCAGTTCCTTGGCCAGGGCTTCGGAGAACTCCACTTCGAAGCCGGTCAGTTTGCCGCTGTCATCAACGAAACTGAACGGTGGATAAGTGCCTTCCAGGCCGATCTTGATTTCGCCGGCATCCTTGATTTTCTGCAGCTGCTCACCGGCAACCGCTTGCCCCAGCAGCCCGGCGCTCAATGCCAGGCCCAGCGAACCTACCAACAGGTTGCGACGTAATGCGGAAAAATTCATGACAAGCCCCTGTGTTTTCTTATGAAGAGGTTATTTGGCTGAGATAAGGCGTAGCCGCGATCCGAAAAGATTGCCACATCCTGCCTTAAAGCGGTTTGGGCGTCTCGCGGCAAATGCGCCTGCGGCGAGACTATAGGATGGCTTTTATAGATTGGAAAATAATATTAAATCAACTCTATATGCCTGTTTTGAATTTTTCCCTGTGGGAGCGAGCTTGCTCGCGATAGCAGTGGATCAGCCCAATTCCAATCAACTGACACACCCTCATCGCGAGCAAGCTCGCTCCCACATTAAGGCTTTTCTATCTTCAGAAGACTGCGTTATAGGCAAACAACGCCGGTGCGCCACCAGTGTGGAGGAAGATGATCGGGCCTTCGTCGAAACGGTCGCGACCCATGCCGTCGAGCAGGCCGGCCATGGCCTTGCCGGTGTAGACCGGATCGAGCAGCAGCCCTTCCTGGCTGGCCAGCAGCTTGACCGCCGCCAGTGTCCCGGCGTTGGGTTCGCCGTAGCGGGGGGCGAAATATTCGTCCCACAGGATCACTTTGAACGCTTCCGGAAGGTCGACCTCGAGCAACGCTGCCGTACGTTCGGCCAGGCCCTGGACCTTCGGAAACTGATCCTCCTCGCTGCGGGAAACGGTGACGCCAATGACCGGTAGTGCCGGCAGGCTTTCGCTCAACGCCAGTGCCAGGCCGCTGTGGGTGCCGGCACTGCCCGAGGCCAGTACCACGGCGGCGAATTCAATCCCGGTGTCCTTGATCTGCTCGGCCAGTTCCAGGCCGGCGCGCACATACCCCAGCGCGCCCAAGGCGTTCGAACCGCCAATCGGCACCAGATAGGGCTTTTTTCCGTTGCTGCGCAGGCGCCCGGCGAGGGCCTGTAGCTGCTCATCGGCGTTGTCCAGGTTGTCCACCAGCTCGACCTTGGCGTCGAACAATTCCAGCAGCAGTCGGTTGCCGTTGCCCAGGTAATTGCTGTCTTCGGTGCCGATGGGGTTTTCCAGCAAGGCCACGCAGCCCAGGCCCAGTTTCGCGGCCAGGGCGGCGGTCTGGCGTACATGGTTGGACTGGATCGCCCCGGCGGTGATGAGGGTATCGGCGCCTTGGGCGATGGCATCGGCGGCCAGGTATTCGAGCTTGCGCAGTTTGTTGCCGCCCATGGCCAGGGGCGTCAGGTCGTCACGCTTGATATAGATGTCCCGCCCGAGCCAGGTGGAGAGGCGGTCGAGTTTTTCCAGCGGTGTCGGATGGCCGAGCAGGTCGAGACGGTTAAAGCGAGACAGCTGTTCTTTGATCATGGGTCCGTACTGGTTGTAGGAGATGTCTGGACTATAGGCACGCGGATATTCAGGGGCAACCGGCAATCATTTGTTTGGAAGTAAACCGGCGACGGACAGGGAGTGACACATGATTTATGAACACCCCAAACCCTGTGGGAGCGAGCCTGCTCGCTCCCACAGGGTTTGTGTGTGGTCTGTTGAACACTGAACGAATACACACCAAGCAGCGTCTATCCTCCCACTGGCCTGCGTAGGAAACGCGCCGTTGAGCCCTGCGATTAGTCCTTAGCTGCCTATTCATGTTTAACTTGAACGTTCATTCAAGTTAAACCGTCGGTTTGCTGCCCGCTCACAATAAGGAGGCTTGCTTTTGCCGAGTCCGTTTTCGACCCTCGCTGTTTCTCTGCCCGGGGGCCCTCGCCCATGAGTGCTTCGTCCCTGCCACCCAGCGGCCTGGTCCGCATGAACCCGCCGGTCTTTTACTTCGCCGCGACCTTCATCCTGCTGTTCGGCCTGGTGGTGATTACCATGCCCGCACAGGCCGGCGCCTGGCTGCTGGCCGCGCAGAACTGGGCGGCCAATACGGTCGGCTGGTACTACATGCTCGCGATGACGCTGTATCTGGTCTTCGTGGTGGTCACCGCCTTGTCCGGCTACGGCAAGATCAAGCTCGGTGCCGATCACGACGAGCCCGAATTCAGTTATCTGTCCTGGGCCGGCATGCTGTTCGCCGCCGGCATCAGCATCACGCTGTTTTTCTTCTGCGTGTCCGAGCCGCTGACCCACATGGTGCAGCCGCCCCAGGGCGAGGCTGGTACCACCGAGGCGGCGCGCCAGGCCATGCAGATCCTGTTCTTGCACTGGGGCCTGCACGGCTGGGGCGTTTTCGCGTTCGTCGGCATGGCCCTGGCGTATTTCGCCTACCGGCACAATTTGCCGCTGGCCCTGCGCTCGGCGTTGTATCCGCTGATTGGCAAGCGCATCAACGGCCCCATCGGCTATGCGGTGGACGGCTTTGGCATCATCGCGACCGTGTTCGGCCTCGGTGCGGACATGGGTTTTGGTGTGTTGCACCTCAACTCCGGGCTCGATTACCTGTTCGGCGTTGCCCATACCCAATGGATCCAGGTCGGCCTGATCGTGCTGATGATGGGCGCAGCGATCATCGTCGCCGTGGCCGGTGTCGACAAAGGCGTGCGAGTCATGTCCGACATCAACATGCTGCTGGCCTGTGCCTTGTTGCTGTTCGTTCTGTTCGCCGGGCCCACCCAGCATTTGCTCAACACGCTGATCCAGAACATCGGCGATTACCTCGGCGCCTTGCCGATGAAAAGTTTCGACCTGTACGCCTATGACAAACCCAGCGACTGGCTGGGCGGCTGGACGGTGTTCTACTGGGCCTGGTGGATCGCGTGGTCGCCGTTCGTGGGGCTGTTCATCGCACGGATTTCCCGTGGCCGCACCATCCGCGAATTCGTGTTTGGCGTGCTGCTGATTCCCCTGGGTTTCACCCTGGCGTGGATGTCGATCTTCGGCAACAGCGCCATCGACCAGGTGCTGAACCATGGCATGAGTGCCCTGGGCATGTCCGCCCTGGAAAACCCATCGATGAGCCTTTACCTGCTGCTGGAAACCTATCCCTGGAGCAAGACCGTCATCGCGGTCACGGTGTTCATCAGCTTCGTGTTCTTCGTCACGTCCGCCGACTCGGGCACCGTGGTGCTGTCGACGTTGTCGGCCAAGGGCGGCAACCCCGACGAGGACGGGCCGAAGTGGTTGCGGGTGTTCTGGGGCGCGATGACTGCCCTGGTGACCAGTGCGTTGTTGTTCTCCGGCAGCATCGACGCCTTGAAGTCGGCGGTGGTGCTGACGTCCTTGCCGTTCTCGTTGATTCTGCTGCTGATGATGTGGGGCCTGCACAAGGCGTTCTACCTGGAGTCCCAGAAGCAGATCGCGCAATTGCATTCCCTGGCGCCGGTGTCGGGCTCGCGCCGGGGTACGGGCGGCTGGCGCCAGCGCTTGAGCCAGGCGGTGCATTTTCCGTCCCGTGATGAGGTGTACCGTTTCCTCGACACCACGGTGCGCCCGGCCATTGAAGAAGTGACCGCAGTGTTCGTCGAAAAGGGCCTGACGGTGGTGACCCAGCCCGATCCGGTCAATGACAACGTCAGCCTGGAGATCGGCCACGGCGAGCAGCATCCGTTCATCTACCAGGTGCAGATGCGCGGCTACTTCACGCCGTCCTTCGCCCGCGGCGGCATGGGGTCGAAGGAGCTCAACAACCGTCGTTACTACCGTGCCGAAGTGCACTTGAGCGAAGGCAGCCAGGATTACGACCTGGTGGGCTACACCAAGGAGCAAGTCATCAACGACATCCTCGACCAGTACGAGCGGCACCTGCAGTTCCTGCATTTGGTGCGCTGATCGGCCTGAGCCTCAGACGAGCCCGCCGTTGGCCCGCAGGATCTGCCCGTTCACCCACCCGGCGTCCGGGCCCACCAGGAAGGTGATGATGCGGGCGATGTCGTGCGGCTGGCCGAGGCGTTCCAAGGGCGGCATCTTGGCGTAGTGCTGCACCTGTTCCTCACTCTTGCCGTGCATGAACAGCTCGGTGGCGACCGGGCCGGGAGCCACGGCATTGACCGTGATTTGCCGACCGCGCAATTCCTTGGCGAACACCTGGGTCAGGGATTCCACTGCGGCCTTGCTGGCAATGTACACCGAGTAGCCGGGCAGGTTCAGGCCCACGGTGCTGCTGGAAAAATTCACGATCCGGCCACCGTCATTCAAACGGGTCGCGGCCTCGCGCAGGGTATTGAAGGTGCCACGGGTGTTGATGGCGAACGTCTGCTCGAACAGCTCGTCGCTGTGCTGCGCCAGGGGCATGACCTGGAGGATGCCGGCGTTGTTGATCAACACATCGACCTTGCCCAGCTGCGCTTCGGTTTCATCGAACATCCGCCGGACATCGGCGGCAGACGACACGTCCGCCTTGATCGCTATGGCCTGATGGCCAGCCTGACGCAATTGCACCACCAGTTTCGAGGCTTCGGTGGCGCTGTTGGCGTAGTTGATGGCGACGGCGAAACCTTCGCTGGCCAGTTGCTTGGCAATCTCTGCGCCGATGCCGCGAGAGGCGCCGGTCACGATGGCCACTTTCGAATTTTGAACAGTCATGTGAAGGGTTCCTTTGCTGTTGAGGCGTTGTGATTCGTTGGAGCCAGATTCACATGTTTACTCTTGGCGATAAATACACGAGAGTTGCCTTGACTATTCAATATCTTCCAACAATCGGCGGGCAGGATTCAGATGGACCAGGTCAAGGCGATGAGAGTGTTTGTCCGCATATACGAGCGCAGCAGCTTTACCCTGGCCGCTGAAGACTTGAATATGCCCCGGGCCACGCTGACCCATACGCTCAATCAATTCGAAGCCTGGCTGGGTGTTCGTTTGTTGGAGCGCAGCACCCGCAAGGTGCGCCCGACCCTCGACGGCGAAGCCTACTACCCGCGCTGCGTGCAATTGCTGGCTGAACTTGAAGAGGCCGAACTGGCGTTTCGCGGTGTGGCGCCCAAAGGCAAGCTGAGGGTGGACTTGCATGGCACCCAGGCCCGGTACTTCGTGATTCCGGCGTTACCACAGTTCATGGCTCGCTACCCTGAAATAGAACTGTTCATCAGCGAGGCGGATCGTTTCGTCGACCTGATTGCCGAGGGCGTCGATTGCGTGCTGCGCTCCGGTACGCTGGCGGATTCGTCATTGATCGGCCGACGTGTCGCCAATCTCCGGCAGATCACCTGTGCCAGCCCCGGTTACCTGCGCCAGTACGGCGAGCCGAAGAGTCTCGATGACTTGAAGCATCACCGGGCGGTGAATTACGTCTCGCGGACAACCGCCAAACTCTATCCGTTCGAATTCATGGTAGATGGTGAACTGAAGGAGGTCCCGATCGGGGGCACGTTGTCGGTGTCCGGTGCCGAAATCTACGCCGCCTCGGCCATCGCCGGCATGGGCTTGATCCAATGTCCGCATTACCGAATGGAAGAGCCGATTCGGCAGGGCCTGATCCAGGAAGTCCTCACCGCCAACCCACCACCGTCCATGCCGGTGTCGGTGCTCTATCCCCACAACCGACACATGTCGCCACGGGTCCGCGTGTTCGTGGATTGGGTGGCGGAGGTGTTTGCGCAGGCGCGATGACCGAGTGGTGAGGGCGGTGCATGGGTTGGAGAGTTGAACTAATATTTTTCTGGGTGTGTATTGTGTGTATCTGGGGTCTTTTTCGCAGCTAGAGTTTTCCGGCAGAGTTGTGAATAAGGCAAAGGTGATGCGAAGTCGGGAAATGATCAGGAAGATCGAAGAGGACGGTTGGTATCGGGTGGCAGTCAAGGGTAGCCATCATCCGTACAAGCATTCCATCAAGGCTGGAAGGGTGACGATCAAGCCCCCTGACGCCGATCTGCCCAGAGGCACGATCAATAGCATATTGAAACAGGCGGGCCTGAAATGAAGCCCATGACCGATTACGAAATCCCCGATGGGGATGCATTGTTATCAGACCGGTTGCTGCGGTTGCCGGATCTGAAGGAAGGATTCGTCCACATGAAATTTCCGGTCGTTCTGCACAAGGATGCCGATTCCGACTACGGAGTGACGGTCCCGGATGTACCGGGTTGTTTCTCCGCAGGAAGTACTGTGAGCCAGGCATTCGAAAATGTGAAAGAAGCGCTCTCGTTGCACTATGAAGGCTTGATAGCCGACGGCGAACCGCTGCCGCAGATCCATGAAATCGACGATCATCTCGACGATCCGCAATACGCCGGGGGGATATGGGGGGTGGTTGAGTTTGATGTCACGCCCTATTTCGGAAAGTCAGTGCGGTTCAACGCCACGCTGCCCGAGCAATTGCTTGAGCGCATCGACCAAACCGTGCGACGGGACCAGCGTTATAGCTCGCGTTCGGGTTTTCTGGCGGCGGCGGCCTTGCGCGAACTTTCAGCCTGACCGAGGCGTCTGTGAAATGTTAGCGTCTGTCACCCGCCGTCCGAACAGAGAGCCTTTTCGATGACCTACACCGCTGCGCAAAACCGCTACGAGTCCATTCCTTACCGCCGCGTCGGTCGCAGCGGGCTGGTGCTGCCGGCGTTGTCGCTGGGGTTGTGGCACAACTTTGGCGACAGCACGCCCATCGATACCCAGCGCGCCTTGTTGCGTACGGCGTTCGACCTGGGCATCAACCACTTCGACCTGGCCAACAACTACGGTCCGCCCTACGGCAGCGCCGAGATCAATTTCGGCCGGTTGCTGCGCGAAGATTTCCAGCAGTACCGCGATGAGTTGATCATCTCCAGCAAGGCCGGTTGGGACATGTGGCCGGGCCCATACGGCCAGGGCGGTGGCTCGCGCAAATACGTGCTCGCCAGCCTCGACCAGAGCCTGCAACGCCTGGGGCTGGACTATGTGGACATCTTCTATTCCCACCGTTTCGACCCCGACACCCCACTGGAAGAAACCGCCAGCGCATTGGCCACTGCCGTACAGCAGGGCAAGGCGTTGTACATTGGCATTTCCTCGTATTCCGGGGTGAAGACCCGGGAAATGGCGGCGTTGCTCAAGGAATGGAAAGTCCCGCTGCTGATCCACCAGCCGGCCTACAACCTGCTCAACCGCTGGGTGGAAAAAGACCTGCTGGACGCCACGGAGGAACTGGGCACCGGTGTGATCGCCTTCACTCCGCTGGCCCAAGGGCTGCTGACTGACAAATACCTGAAGGGCATTCCAGCGGACGCACGGGTCAATCGTCCGGGTGGTGGCTCGTTGCAGGCTGCGCATTTATCGGAGGAGAACATCGCCCACGTGCGCGCCCTCAATGAAATCGCCCAGCGACGCGGCCAAAGCCTGGCGCAAATGGCCCTGGCCTGGACCTTGCGCGATCCCCGGGTCACTTCCGCCCTGATTGGCGCCAGCCGGCCGGAGCAGATCGTCGAGAACGTCGGGGCGTTGAAGAACCTGACCTTTAGCGCTGAAGAGCTGGCGCAAATCGACCGGTTTGCCCAGGAAGGTGGCATCAATCTTTGGGAGAAACCTTCGTCGGCTGAGTGAGTTTTCTCGTAAGGTCTAGACTGAATCACGGATAAGTTGTCTTCCTGGCGGAGGTGTTTATCCGTGATGATTTAAGGTGTTTTTTTGCTGGGAAAGCCAAGTATTTCTGCCGTTTCGCTGAAAAACGTATCCCGTCCAGATCTTTTCCTAAGATGCATCTCAATGACTTGCGATTGATCAGGTAGGGTGAAATATCCTTTGTCCAAGCTACAAAGACTTTCAAGAGTCGGCAGGGGCAGTCCTAATAGCTGTCTGACTTGGGATCGGGAAAGAACCTTGTTTTCTACGAGAATTTTCACTCCCCGCGCAATTAACTGAGGTCTTTCAAAATCGAAATCAGCATCCATGGGCTCACCTTTGACCCATCCTCTAGCTGACCTTGCTTTCCACAATCTTGTGGTGGTGGTGTCATTGATAATCTCTAGATCTAGGCATCTACGAATCATCGCTGCCACGGAGACCTTCCAACGTGGCTTTAGAGCTAGCAAGGTATCCAATGTAGGCCAGCGAATCTCCCTAACGAAGCTTTCTGCAGGCATCAGGAATGAGCTGGCAAATCGGTGTGCCTGTGACTCAAGCAACGTGTAGTTCGACTCGTACTGCTCCTTGGAAATATACCGATGGAGAACGATATGCCCAAGTTCATGAGCCGCGTCGAATCGATTTCGTATACCGTTCGCTTTGTCCGCAACAAGAAGTATGTAAGGCCGCTGATCCAGCTCGTACCAATTTGACACGCCGTCCATTTTCAGGTGGCCCAATGTGGTTCGAGCGCAGATGATGCCGGCGTTTTCGAGCACTTGAACGACATTGGGTATGGGGGCAACTCCCAATCCCCATGCTTGACGACATTCGCTAGCCATCCGCTCGATTTCCTGATCGGAAATCAACAGGCAATTGCTTTCTTCCAAATGTGGAACGTTAACGGCGACAAACTCAAGGCTTTCCTGAAGCTTATAGGAGATGTCTTGAAGCCACTCCAGACGTACTTCTGCTATCTCTCTTGCGTTAGCGGTGGCGCTTACCTGCGATCGGAAGAAAAACGGAGTGCTTTCACTCGTTACGATTTGCTTTTCGAGTAACCAGTTCTCACTGACGCCAAAGACTTCGCATAACCGTTGGAATGCATCGGCCTCAGGAACCTGTAGCCCATTCTCCCATTTAGAAATATTTCCAGGTGCGCGTCCCACCATTTCGGCCAAGGCGGTCTGGGTGATGCCGAACGTGAGCCGTAACTGCTTGAGACGTTCGGACTGGAAGCCCGCGACTCCAGTTCTCATGGTTCACTCCTTGGAATTTTGCTCATGGTTAGCTCGGTCTTCGATTTCTTCAGCGCGGCGCATCTTATCTCGCAATTTCACCAGTTCAATCGGTTTTCGAGCTATTGCTTGATTATCAGAATAGCCTTGAAGTAGCTCTTCGAACGTGCAATCCATATGGAAGCCTTTGCCGTTAAAATAAGGTACAGCCATCATGATGGCTCGAGGCTCTGATTGATCCGTTGAGCGTGGAGGTGGTGCATGGACTACGACAAGCGCATGGATCAATTGTTCGGAAACGGTGTGCTTCAGCCCGTCAATCCAATCCATCTGAGTAGAAGCTAACGATTCGTTCAAGGTTTTCAATTCGTTACGGTGTTTCGCGGTGCGAATCTCCTTTTGCCAAGGTAGGACGACAGACGTGATGCGTAAGTTTCCCAGCTCCAAAAGGACATAATTATGTCCTTTAGGATCGGTTGTTTTGATTATCGGGTTCCACCGCTTCATCCCCGCCAAAGCTTCCTGAACGAGTGAATGACGCAGGTGACCTCGCAGGTCTTCAGGAGGAGTATGGATTAGTAGATCCTGCACCTCCTTTGAAGCTTTTTGAAAGGTCTGAGGAATCAAAATCCCAAGCTCATCAAAAAACTCTCTATCGACTTGCGCACGGATGAAGCCTTGGATTTCCTCTTTTGTGACCATGCTTTTCACCACTCACTGTTCGGTAAGCGGATTTTTACTTTATTTTTATTCGTTATGGAAGTGGGTACTGGTTTTTCGTACAGCTAAAGGATGAGCTGTGCCCAAAGGCTTGGATAGCGTTCCGGGGATAGTTATTGAAAAAACGGCACATCCCCCAACACCGTCGCCCGGTGCATCACTCGGCGGGCGGGGCGGTAGTCATCCACGGCGAAGTGTTGGGTGACGCGGTTGTCCCAGAACGCCACGTCGTTGACCTGCCAGCGCCAGCGCAGGGTGAACGCCGGGCGGGTGGCGTGGGCGAAGAGCAGTTTCAGGATCACCTCGCTTTCGGTTTCCGACAGCTCGTTGATCCGTGTTGTGAAGCCTTCATTGACGAACAGCGACCGTCGCCCGCTCACCGGATGAGTGCGGATCACCGGATGGGACAGCGGTGGGTTTTTTCGCCGTCCCTCTTCCCAGCGCGCCAGGTCTTCGGTGGTGCTGCCAAACCGTTCCAATGGAAAGGACCGGGTGAAATCGTGGGTCGCTGTCAGGCCTTCCAGCAAGCGCCTCAACGGCGCCGACAAGGCTTCGTAAGCCGCGATGCCACTGGCCCACAATGTATCGCCGCCAAATGCCGGCAGCAGTTTGGCGCTGAGCACCGCGCCCATGGCCGGCGTCGGGAGAAAGGTCACGTCGGTGTGCCACACGGCGTTGTCGCGCACATCGGTGACGGCGGTGTCGAGCACCAATACTTCGGGCTGCTCCGGTACGTTGGGGTAGATCGGGTGAATGTGCAGGTCGCCAAAATACGCGGCGAAACGCGCTTGTTGCGTTGGGTCGATCGGCTGGTCGCGAAAGAACAACACCTGATGCGTGAGCAGGGCCTGCTCAATGGTCGTGCGATGTTCCTGGCTCAGCGGCTGGCTGATATCGATCCCACTGATCTGAGCGCCGAGGGCAGTGCTCAATGGCGTAATGGTTGGGCGGTTCATCGCAATGTTCTCGGTCTGGGCGCCGAAGGGTCGGCGTGGTCATTGGGTGTCAATGGGTCTGGCCGTGCCACGGCACCAGTTTGCGTTGCAGGGCGCGCAGGCCCATTTCCATGGCGAAGGCAATCAGCGCGATCACCAGGATCCCCAGCACCACCACATCGGTGACCAGGAATTGCGCCGCTGACTGCACCATGAACCCCAGGCCGCTGGTGGCGGCGATCAGTTCGGCGGCCACCAGCGTCGACCAACCCACGCCCAGGCCAATGCGAATGCCGGTGAGGATGTCCGGCAAGGCACTGGGCACGATCACGTGGCGAATCAACTGGGCCCGCGTGGCGCCCAACGATTGCGCAGCGCGTAGCTTGGCCCGGTCGACAGTGCGCACACCGGTGGCGGTGGCGATGGCAATCGGGGCGAAGATCGCCAGGTAGATCAGCAGGACCTTCGACAACTCGCCGATGCCGCACCAGATCACGATCAACGGCAAATACGCCAAGGGCGGAATTGGCCGGTAGAACTCGATCAACGGGTCGAGCACGCCGCGAGCGATGCGGTTGGCGCCAATGGCAATGCCCACCGGCACTGCCGTCAGCACCGCGAACAACAGGCCCAGGCCGATGCGTTCAAGGCTGGCGGCCAGGTGCTGCCAGAGGGTCGAGTCCATGTAGCCGCTGGTCGCCAGCAGCCAACCTTTTTGCAGCACGGCAGACGGCGAGGGCAGGAACAGCGGTTCGATCAGGCCGCTGGCGGTGACGGCCCACCAGACCGCCAGCAGTGCGATCAGGGTCAAGCCGCTGATCCAGCGCGTACTCAGGTGGGGTCTCAAACCGCTGGCCTTGGGCTGGGTCGTCGTTTCACGGACCGTGGCTGGAATTTCGTAGCTGCTCATGCGCGCTCCTGGGGTCGAGTGGCGCTGCGTTGGGAGAACACCTTGGCAAGCACATGCTCGCGGGTTTCGATAAAGCGCGGGTCGGACTTGATCGACCGCGCCGATTCCCCGGCGCCGTAGCGCTGGCCGAAATCCAGGCTCAGACGCTCGACGATCTGCCCCGGGTTCGGTGCCAACAGAATCAAGTCAGTGGCGAGGAACACGGCTTCTTCAATGTCATGGGTGATCAAGAACACCGGCTTGGCGGTGCGCTGCCAGACCTGCAGCAACAGTTCCTGCATCTGCTCGCGGGTGAAGGCGTCCAGCGCGCCGAACGGTTCGTCCATTAGCAGCACGCGAGGGTCAGCCGCCAATGCCCGGGCCAGGCCGACGCGTTGCTTCTGGCCGCCGGAGAGCTGCCAGACACGGCGGTGCTCGAAACCGGCCAGGTCCACCAGGGCAAGCATTTCCCGGGCGCGAGCCTCGCGTTCTTCCTTGGGGATGCCGGCCAGTTCCAGGCCGAACCCAACGTTTGCCAGCACGTCCTGCCACGGCAGCAGCGCATCGTCCTGGAACACCACGCCGCGTTCGGCGCTCGGGCCCTTGACCGGCCTGCCATCGAGGGTGATCTGCCCGGCGCTGGGCTCGACGAACCCGGCAATCAGGTTCAACAGCGATGTCTTGCCACTGCCGGACGGGCCGAGGGCAACCAGCAATTGCTGGGGCCCCAGGGTCAGTGAAATATCCGCCAGCACAGGTTCCGCCGCGCCGGGGTACTGTGCGCTGATGCGCTCCAGCTGTAGCAAGGCCATTGCGTGTCTCCCTTTTTTCGCTCAACGAGCAATGTATTTGGCGCTGACGTAAGGCGCGTAGTCCGGCAGCACGGCGTCGACCTTGCCTTGCTCCTTGAGGAACGCTGCGGTGTCGGTGATGGCTTGGGTGGTCGGTGCGCCGAGGCTCACGACCTGATCGGCCGCCAGGGGAAAGACGTTGCCTTGCAGCAACAGCGGGATATCGCTGGCCTTGGCGCCGGAGAGCTTCACCAGTTTGTCGACATTGGATGCATCGGCCAGCCAGGCTTGTGGGTCCTTGCGGTATTGGGCGTAGGCATCCAGGGTCACTTTGGCGAAGGCTGTGACAATTTCAGGGTGCTTCTGGGCGAAGTCCTTGCGCACAATCCAGGCGTCGAAGGTCGGGGCGCCGAACTTGGCCAGTTCCGCCGAGGTGATCAGGACCTTGCCATTTTCCTTGGCTACGCCCAGGGCCGGGTCCCAGACGTAGGTGGCGTCGATGTCACCGCGCTTCCAGGCGGCGATGATGGCCGGTGGCGCCAGGTTGAGTACGGTGACTTTCGACGGGTCGATGTTCCAGTGCTTCAACGCGGCGAGCAGGCTGTAGTGCCCGGTGGACACGAATGGCACGGCGATTTTCTTGCCGATCAGGTCTTGTGGGGAATTGATGCCCGAACCGTCACGAACCACCAAGGCTTCGGCGGCACCGATCTGGGTGGCGATGAGGAAGGTTTCCACCGGGACCTTGCGGGTGATGGCCGCCGTCAACGGGCTGGAACCGAGGTAGCCGATCTGCACGTCGCCCGAGGCGATGGCGGTGATGACATCGGCGCCGTTATCGAACTTGCGCCAGTCGATCCTGGCTTGGGTGGCTTTTTCATAGGCGCCATCGGCCTGGGCGACCTTGGCCGGGTCGACGGTGGTCTGGTAGGCGACGGTCAGGTCGGCTGCCTGGACAAAAAAGCTGGTGACGGCCAGGGAGGCGGCCGCGAGAAGGCGAAGGGGGAAACGCAAAGACATGGGAAAGCTCCTCAACAGGCCGCCGGATGTTCGGCGTTGAAGGAGACTAAATGATCTAAGAATTGGAAAATAAATAACTTTTTCGAATGAGCTTATTTTCGAAAAAATCTATTGAAGATGGCTAAGCCCCCCGTGGCGAGGGAGCTTGCTCCCGCTGGGCTGCGCAGCAGGCCCCATTTTTACGACTGCTGCGCAGCCGAGCGGGAGCAAGCTCCCTCGCCACAAGAGCATCCCCGTCAAAGAAGGATGATCAGTTACTGATCGCCAAAATGCTCGCCTGATACGAACCCACGAACACATCGAAATCGCCGACCTCGTTCTGTTCCAGCTCAGCTTGCTGGACCAGCGACTCGCGCGCGGCGTCTTCGAAGGCCGCCTGCTCCTGGGCGGGCAACGGCTCGGCGCGGAAGAACTCGGCGTGGGCCTTGCTTTGGCGCAGGGAGAACTGGGCAAAGCTTTCCTGATGTTCGGCCATGGCGGCCAGCACCTGGGCGGAGGGCGTCAGGGACGGGTCGCGGACTTTCGCCAGTTGTGCGTCCAGCGCCTGGCGGTGGGCATCGCCACCTTGGCTCTGGTCGAGCAGCGAGGCCAACGGTGCGATTTTTTCCAGCAATTCGACGGCCCAGGCCTGCATGTCCACCGCTTGACCCTGGCGCTGCAATTGCAGGCCAGGCTTGCGGCCTTCCTTGACCACGGTCAGGAAGTTGCTCGTGGCGTTGCCGCATTCGTTGTTTTCCAGCTGCGGGCTGTCATTGAGGCCGCAATACAGCAGGAACGCATCGAGGAATCGCGACTCGGTGAGGTCGATGCCCATCGGCAGGAACGGGTTGATGTCCAGGCAACGCACTTCGACGTACTGGATACCCCGGGCCATCAAGGCCTGGATCGGCCGCTCGCCGGTGTAGGTCACGCGTTTGGGGCGGATGTTGGAGTAGTACTCGTTTTCGATCTGCAGGATGTTGGTATTGAGCTGCACCCACTCGCCGTTCTGGTGAGTGCCGACTTCGACGTACGGCGCATAAGGCGTCGCCACCGCTTTGCGCAGGCTGTCGGTGTAGCTGGGCAGGTCGTTGTAGCAAGGCGTGAGGCCGGCCTGGGCGTTGCTCTGGTAACCCAGGTCGCTCATGCGCAGGCTGGTGGCGTAGGGCAGGTACAGGGTGTCCGGGTCCAGTTGCTCCAACTGGTGCGGGCGACCCCGCAGGAAACCGGCGTCCAGGGCCGGCGAGGCACCGAACAGGTACATCAGCAACCAGCTGTAGCGGCGGAAATTGCGGATCAGCGCGATGTAGGCCGACGACTGGAAATCACGGTCGCTGGCCTCGACGCCTTCGGCCTGCCGGAGCAGGGGCCAGAGCTTTTCAGGCAGAGAAAAGTTGTAGTGGATCCCGGCAATGCATTGCATGGTCTTGCCGTAGCGCAGGGCCAGGCCCTTGCGATAGACGTACTTGAGACGACCGATGTTCGAGGTGCCGTAATACGCGATCGGGATGTCCTCTTCCGCCGGCAGTGGGCACGGCATCGAAGGGCTCCACAGGTACTCGTCGCCGAGCTTGCTGTAGGCAAACCGATGGATCTTGTCGAGGCTGCGCAGGGTATCGGCGGGTTTGGTCAGGGCTGGCGTGATGAACTCCAGCAGCGACTCGGAATAGTCGGTAGTGATCTGTTCGTTGGTCAACGCCGAGCCCAGGGCCTTGGGGTGCGGGGTCTGCGCCAAATGCCCATCGCCAGTGACGCGCAGGCATTCGCGCTCGATGCCGTGCAGGCACTGTTCGAGCAGGGAGAGGTTGGCGCGCTCGCCGAGCAGGGCCAGGCGGCGGTTTAAAAGGTCGCTCAAGTTGAATTCCTTCACGCGTCAGTCGCCCCAATATGGGGGTGGGCAAGACGGTCTACAAGGGTGAAGTTGAAACTGGCGTTTTCGCCTGGTTTTCGTGCCAAAAGCTAGCCACCGCAACCCCACTGTGGGAGCGAGCTTGCTCGCGATGGCGGTGGATCAGCAACGTTGATCTTGCCTGACCCTGCGCTATCGCGAGCAAGCCCGCTCCCACAGGAAAGCCCGACACCGCATTTCGTGGCGTCGAAATTAACTCAAATCGATGACCGGGAGCTATAGGACAGCGAACGTGCCTTGCGCTTTTGCGACCAGTTTGTCGCCTTGCATCACCTCGGCTTCGACCACCAGCGTGCGCCGGCCGGGGTGGATGACCCGGGCGGTGCACAACACGTCGCCGTCGGACACGGCGCGGATGTAGTTGATCTTGCATTCGATGGTCGCGCTCTGCTGGTCAAAGCCGTGGACACTGGAACAGGCCAGCCCCATGGCGATGTCCACCAGGCTGAACAGCGCGCCGCCGTGCAGCTTGCCGCCGCGATTGCGCAGCGGCGGCTCAAGGCTCAGGGCGACTTGCGCCACCCCGTCCCCAAGGCTGTGCAGACGGCAGCCGAGCAGCTTGAAAAAAGCGCTCTCCACCAACCCGGCTGGCACGTCCATCAGCGTTTCTTCAACTGCTTGGCGTTGGCGAACAACGAAGCCATGGCGTTGTTCGTCGGTGCTGCGGTGGCGCTTTCCTTGCGCGGCGCGGTGTTTTGCGTCTGGCGTGGCGTCGAGCCAG
The DNA here is from genome assembly GCF_036961705.1 of Pseudomonas sp. 3JA. Classification (NCBI taxonomy): domain Bacteria; kingdom Pseudomonadati; phylum Pseudomonadota; class Gammaproteobacteria; order Pseudomonadales; family Pseudomonadaceae; genus Pseudomonas; species Pseudomonas sp. 3JA. The sequence goes on along the minus strand of NZ_JBAMDJ010000049.1, from coordinate 10,266 downwards.
GACGCGCACCACGGGCACCGTCGACTTTCTCGCCCGGCGTGTCGCTCATGCGCATCGACAGGCCAACGCGTTTGCGCGGGATGTCGACTTCCATCACCTTCACTTTCACCACATCACCGGCCTTCACCGCTTCGCGCGGGTCCTTGATGAACTTCTCCGACAGCGCCGAGATGTGTACCAGGCCGTCCTGGTGCACGCCGATGTCGACGAAGGCACCGAAGTTGGTGACGTTGGTCACCACGCCTTCGAGGATCATGCCCGGTTGCAGATCCTTGAGGTCTTCGACGCCGTCCTGGAACTCGGCGGTCTTGAACTCGGGGCGCGGGTCGCGGCCCGGTTTTTCCAGTTCCTGGAGGATGTCGGTGACGGTGGGCAGGCCGAAGGTTTCGTCGGTGAATTTCTTCGGGTCCAGGCGCTTGAGGAACGCGGCGTCGCCGATCAGCGAACGGATGTCGCGGTCGGTCTGGGCGGCGATGCGTTGCACCAGCGGGTAGGCTTCAGGGTGGACAGCGGAGGAGTCCAGCGGGTTATCGCCGTTCATCACCCGCAGGAAGCCGGCGGCCTGTTCGAAGGTCTTTTCACCCAGGCGCGGCACTTTCTTCAACGCGGCGCGGGTCTTGAACGCGCCGTGTTCGTCACGGTGGGTGACGATGTTCTGCGCCAGCGTGGCGTTCAGGCCGGAGATCCGCGCCAGCAGCGCCACCGAAGCGGTGTTCACGTCCACGCCCACGGCGTTCACGCAATCTTCCACCACCGCATCCAGGCCGCGCGCCAGTTTCAGTTGAGAAACGTCGTGCTGGTACTGGCCGACACCGATGGATTTGGGGTCGATCTTTACCAACTCCGCCAATGGGTCTTGCAGGCGACGGGCGATGGACACCGCGCCACGGATCGACACGTCCAGGTCCGGGAACTCCTTGGAGGCCAGTTCCGACGCCGAATAAACCGAAGCGCCGGCTTCGGAAACCATCACCTTGGTCATTTTCATGGCCGGGTATTTCTTGATCAGCTCGGCGGCCAGCTTGTCGGTCTCGCGGCTGGCGGTGCCGTTGCCGATGGCGATCAGGTCCACCGAATGCTTGGCACACAGGGCGGCGAGCACGGCGAGGGTCTGATCCCATTTGTTGTGCGGCACGTGCGGGTAGACTGTGGCGTGGTCCAGCAGCTTGCCGGTGGAGTCCACCACCGCGACCTTGCAGCCGGTGCGCAGGCCCGGGTCCAGGCCCAGGGTGGCGCGGGGACCGGCCGGTGCGGCCAGCAGCAGGTCATGCAGGTTGTGGGCGAACACGTTGATCGCCTCGGTCTCGGCGTTATCGCGCAACTCGCCCAGCAGGTCGGTTTCCAGGTGGGTGTAGAGCTTGACCTTCCAGGTCCAGCGCACCACCTCGGCCAGCCATTTGTCAGCGGGGCGGTTCTGGTTCTGGATGCCGAACTGCTGGCCGATCATGCCTTCGCACGGGTGCATGGTGCCTGGCAATTCTTCACCGACCTTCAGCGCGGAGCTGAGGATGCCTTCGTTGCGACCACGGAAAATCGCCAGGGCGCGGTGGGACGGCATGCTCTTGAGCGGTTCGTCGTGTTCGAAGTAGTCGCGGAACTTCGCGCCTTCCTCTTCCTTGCCGGCGATCACCCGGGCGCTGAGGGTGGCTTCCTGCTTGAGGTAGTTACGCAGTTTTTCCAGCAGGTTGGCGTCTTCGGCGAAACGTTCCATGAGGATGTACTTGGCGCCTTCCAGCGCCGCTTTCACGTCCGCCACGCCTTTTTCGGCATCGACGAAGCGCGCGGCTTCGGTTTCCGGGGCCAGGGTCGGGTCGTTGAACAGGCCGTCGGCCAGCTCGCCGAGGCCGGCTTCCAGGGCGATCTGGCCCTTGGTGCGGCGCTTTTGCTTGTAGGGCAGGTACAAGTCTTCGAGGCGGGTCTTGGTGTCGGCCAGCTTGATGTCGCGCTCGAGTTGCGGGGTCAGCTTGCCCTGCTCCTGGATGCTGGCCAGGATGCTGATGCGCCGTTCGTCGAGTTCTCGCAGGTAGCGCAGGCGTTCTTCCAGATGCCGCAATTGGGTGTCATCGAGGCTGCCGGTCACTTCTTTCCGGTAACGGGCGATGAAAGGCACCGTGGAGCCTTCATCGAGTAGCGCGACGGCCGCTTCGACCTGTTGTGGGCGTACACCGAGTTCCTCGGCGATGCGGCTGTTGATGCTGTCCATATAACCACCTGACAAATTGTGAAATCAGGCTCGCCACCGCAGAAGCAGGGCTCGGCGAGACTGGTTGAGCGGCCTGGCATGCGCCGCTGCCTGGGTCAAAAGGCTGCCTGTTGACCCGCGAAATTCAAAAAGTTGCCTTGCCAAGGCTGAAAAAATGGCACGCCGGGTCACGATCCGACATTCCCTGGCACAAAAGGCCGCGCATTATAACCAGCGTTCTGTCCTGAGGGGGGGACATGGTCTGTAGGCTTGATACCCGGATTTGTGGTGATAGAGGAAAAATCTGCTAACAATGCACACGGTGCGTATAACGGCAGCTAGGCCATAATGCGCGCCGAGATCAAAGGAGCTTCCTATGAGCAGCACTGCACAAACTGCTGAAGGCGAAAAAATTCTTATTGTTGACGACGATCCGGGGCTGAGCAGCTTGCTGGAACGCTTTTTCGTCAGCAAGGGCTACCGCGCCCGCACCGTACCGAATACCGAGCAAATGGATCGGTTGCTGGCCCGTGAAGTGTTCAACCTGGTCGTACTCGACCTGATGCTGCCCGGTGAAGACGGCCTGACCGCCTGCCGCCGCTTGCGCGGCGCCAACAACCAGATCCCGATCATCATGCTCACCGCCAAGGGCGACGAGCTTAGCCGTATCAAGGGCCTTGAACTGGGCGCCGACGATTACCTGGCCAAGCCGTTCAACCCCGACGAGCTGATGGCCCGCGTCAAGGCGGTGCTGCGTCGCCAGTCGGCGCCGGTGCCTGGCGCGCCGGGCAGCGAAGACGAAAGCGTGACTTTCGGCGACTACGAACTGTCCCTGGCCACCCGTGAGCTCAAGCGCGGCGATGAGGTCCACATGCTCACCACCGGCGAGTTCGCCGTGCTCAAGGCCCTGGTGATGAACGCCCGCCAGCCGCTGACCCGCGACAAACTGATGAACCTGGCCCGTGGTCGTGAATGGGATGCGCTGGAGCGCTCCATTGACGTGCAGATTTCCCGTCTGCGCCGGATGATCGAACCCGATCCTTCCAAGCCGCGGTACATCCAGACCGTCTGGGGCGTGGGTTACGTGTTCGTACCGGATGGCGCCGCCAGCAAGTGATCGGCGATTTGTAGGAGCGGGTGGCCTGGCCGGTTGAAATGTCTTCTTCCAGGCGACTCGCGGTCTGTCATTGTGCGAGCATCGCTCGCTCCTGCAAGTGTGTAGCGGTTATTCATGAAAACCCCCGTTTGGTTCCCCCAGAGTTTCTTCTCCCGCACCCTCTGGCTGGTGCTGATCGTCGTGCTCTTCTCCAAGGCACTGACGCTGGTGTACCTGCTGATGAACGAAGACGTGCTCGTGGACCGGCAGTACAGCCACGGCGTTGCCTTGACCTTGCGGGCCTATTGGGCTGCCGACGAAACCAATCGAGCGAAAATCGCCGAAGCCGCGACCCTGATCCGCGTCGTCGGTGCCGGCGTGCCGGAGGGCGAGCAGCATTGGCCCTACAGCGAGATCTATCAACGCCAGATGCAGGCCGAACTGGGCGCCGATACCGAGGTGCGCTTGCGTATGCATTCGCCGCCAGCGCTGTGGGTGCGGGCCCCGAGCCTGGGGGATGGCTGGCTGAAAGTGCCGTTGTACCCGCATCCGCTGCGCGGCCAGAAAATCTGGAACGTGCTCGGCTGGTTCCTGGCCATCGGCCTGCTGTCGACGGCATCGGCGTGGATCTTCGTCAGCCAGCTCAACCAACCCTTGAAACGCCTGGTCTACGCCGCCCGCCAACTAGGCCAGGGGCGTAGCGTGCGGCTGCCCATCAGCGATACGCCCAGCGAGATGACCGAGGTCTACCGTGCCTTCAACCAGATGGCCGAGGATGTCGAACAGGCCGGGCGCGAGCGTGAGTTGATGCTCGCGGGTGTCTCCCATGACTTGCGTACGCCGCTGACCCGGCTGCGGTTGTCGCTGGAGTTGATGGGCGAGCACACCGACTTGACTGACGAGATGGTCCGCGACATCGAGGACATGGACGCGATTCTCGACCAGTTCCTGGCGTTCATTCGCGACGGTCGTGACGAGTCTGTGGAAGAAGTGGACCTCAGTGAATTGGTGCGGGAGGTGGCTGCGCCCTATAACCAGAATGACGAAAAAGTGCACCTGCGCCTGGAGCCGATCCAGCCTTTCCCCCTGCGCCGGGTGTCGATGAAGCGCTTGTTGAACAACCTGATTGGCAATGCGCTGAACCACGCTGGCACCGGCGTCGAGGTCGCGGCCTATGTCTCCGGTGACACCAGCGCGCCTTACGTGGTGCTGAGCGTCATGGACCGAGGCGCCGGCATCGATCCCTCTGAGCTGGAAGCCATTTTCAACCCGTTCACTCGCGGCGATCGCGCCCGGGGCGGGAAGGGTACTGGGCTGGGCCTGGCCATCGTCAAGCGCATCGCCTCGATGCACGGCGGCAACGTCGAACTGCGCAATCGCGCGGGCGGTGGGCTGGAAGCGCGGGTGCGGTTACCGTTGGGGCTGATGCTGCCAAGGGATGCGGTATAGGGGCAGCTGCAAGCCGCGAGCTTCAAGCTGCAAGTTGAACCGGCTTGGCTTGAAGCTTGAAGCTGCTCTTCTAGCCCTTTCCTTTGGTCCGGGTCATGTTCGGCCCGCCATTCTTTTCCAGGTGTTCGATGATGATCCCTGCCACGTTCTTGCTTGTAGTGGTCTCGATTCCTTCCAGGCCTGGCGAGGAGTTGACCTCCATCACCAGCGGCCCGTGATTGGAGCGCAGGATGTCCACGCCGGCCACGGCTAGGCCCATGACTTTCGCGGCTCGCAGGGCGGTCATGCGTTCTTCCGGGGTAATCTTGATCAGGCTGGCACTGCCGCCGCGATGCAGGTTGGAGCGGAACTCTCCGGGTTTGGCCTGGCGTTTCATCGAGGCAATCACTTTATCGCCGACGACGAAGCAGCGAATGTCTGCGCCACCGGCTTCCTTGATGTACTCCTGGACCATGATGTTCTGCTTCAGGCCCATGAACGCCTCGATCACCGACTCCGCCGCCGTCGCGGTTTCACACAAGACCACGCCGATGCCCTGGGTGCCTTCCAGCACCTTGATCACCAGCGGTGCGCCGTTGACCATGGCAATCAGGTCGGGAATGTCGTCGGGGGAGTGGGCAAAACCGGTGACCGGCAGGCCTATCCCGCGCCGTGACAGCAGTTGCAGCGAGCGCAGCTTGTCCCGGGAGCGGGCGATGGCCACCGACTCGTTGAGGGGAAACACCCCCATCATTTCGAACTGGCGCAACACGGCGCAGCCATAGAACGTCACCGATGCGCCGATGCGCGGGATCACCGCGTCGAACCCTTCCAGCGGCTTGCCACGGTAGTGGATCTGAGGCTTGTGGCTGGCGATGTTCATGTAGGCGCGCAGGGTGTCGATCACCACCATTTCATGGCCTCGTTCGGTCCCGGCTTCAACCAGGCGACGAGTGGAATACAGACGCGGATTACGCGACAGCACAGCGATCTTCATGCAACACCTGTGGCAGAGGTAGTGGACACCGGGAATGCCGGCTTGTCTTGAACGTATTTGATACCCGGATTGACCACCAGTTGGCCGTCGATCAAGGCTTTGGAACCCAGTAACAGGCGGTATCGCATGGACTTGCGGCAGGCAAGGGTGAACTCGACCCGCCAGATCCGATCACCCAGTGCCAACGTGGTGCTGATCACGTAGCGGACCTGAGCGTGGCCGTTGGAGCTTTTTATTGTCTTGCGGGCCACCAGCGGGGCTTCGCAGCGGCGATGGCGCAATTGCACGACCGTACCGAGGTGGGCAGTGAAGCGCACCCACTTTTCGCCATCGCGCTCGAATGGCTCGATGTCTGTGGCATGCAGGCTGGAGGTGCTGGCGCCGGTGTCGATTTTTGCCCGCAGGCCCACGACTCCCAGATCCGGGAGCGCCACCCACTCGCGCAGACCGACAACGGTCAAATGGTCAAAAGTCTTCAATAAAAAAACCTGCGATCAGTACATCGGATCGTGGACTCCGCGAATCGCGGTATTCACGCAGAATAATCACAAAATGGCGACAGTTATCTACGCGCTTGTTTGTGCTTGTAACCGATTTCTAGCCAAGCCATGCATGTGGAGGCGATTTGGCGGGCATTCTATCCGTCGGCCCGGATTCGTGCGCTCGACAAAAACGGTAGTACAGTTCCGGCAATTGGCAGAAAAGAGGAATGGCAGTGGCACAAAAAAAGGAAGAGGACGACAAGGTCCGTCTCGATAAATGGTTGTGGGCGGCGCGATTCTACAAGACGCGGGCCCTGGCCAAGACCGCCATCGAGAGCGGCAAGGTTCATCACCGCGGAGAACGTTGCAAGCCGGGCAAGGAGCCACGCGTTGGCGATGAATTTGTCATTCGCACCGGCTTCGATGAAAAGACCGTGGTGGTCGAAGCTTTGTCGATCGTGCGTCGCGGCGCACCTGAAGCGCAGGCGCTGTATCGTGAGACCGAAGCCAGCATCGCCAAGCGCGAAGCCGCCGCCGCGCAACGCAAGGCCGGCGCCCTGGGGGTCAGCACCGATGGCAAGCCGAGCAAGAAGCAGCGCCGGGACCTGTTCAAATTTCATGGCAGCAATAACGAATAAAAAGGCTGGCGCAAGGCCCGTGGCGAGGGAGCTTGCTCCCGCTGGGCTGCGTAGCGGCCCCAAAATCTGACGGTCGCTGCGCAACCGAGCGGGAGCAAGCTCCCTCGCCACAATGACAATTCGGATTGAGTCATCGGTCTCTTCCCGTCAGGCAAACCCAAGCCTTGCTTGGAACCCACCGGCAATGCCCATAAAATGCCCGCCATCATTTGTCATCACCTCAGATACCAGACCCTATGACTGATTTACCGGATACCGACTACACCCAACGTTTCATCTTCGATGACAGCGACGCCCGTGGCGAGCTGGTGGCGTTGGAGCGTAGCTACGCCGAAGTCCTCGCCAAGCACCCCTATCCGGAGCCGGTCGCACAACTGCTCGGCGAGCTGATGGCGGCTGCGGCGTTGCTGGTGGGCACCTTGAAGTTCGATGGCTTGCTGATTCTCCAGGCGCGTTCCGAAGGTCCGGTCCCGCTGCTGATGATCGAGTGCTCCAGCGAGCGCGAGATCCGCGGCCTGGCCCGTTATCACGCCGAGCAGATCGCGCCCGACGCGACCCTGGCCGACATGATGCCCAACGGCGTGCTGGCCCTGACGGTGGACCCTACCCATGGCAAGCGCTACCAGGGCATCGTCGATCTCGATGGCGTGACCCTGGCTGAATGCTTCACCAACTACTTCGTCATGTCCCAGCAGACCAATACCCGCTTCTGGCTCTACGCCGACGGGCGGAGTGCCCGCGGTTTGCTGTTGCAACAACTGCCTGCCGATCGCCTGCGCGACCCGGAAGAACGCGACGCCAGTTGGCAGCACGTCACCGCTCTGGCCAGCACCCTGAGCGCCGATGAGCTGTTGAGCCTGGACAACGAAACCGTGCTGCATCGCCTCTATCACGAGGAGCAGGTACGCTTGTTCGACGGACAACCGTTGCGCTTCCAATGCAGTTGCTCTCGTGAACGTTCTGCCAATGCGCTGGTCAGTCTGGGTCTGGAAGATGCGCAGCAACTGGTGATCGAGCATGGCGGTGCCATCGAGATCGATTGCCAGTTTTGCAACGAGCGCTACCTGTTCGACGCGGCGGACATTGCGCAATTGTTCGCCGGTGCGGGTGTCGACACACCGTCAGATACTCGTCACTAAAACGGTTCAGCGCAGGTAAATCTCCTGGTAAACGCCGGATTTACGCCGTACTGACGGGAGGGCCCTACTCTTTTTGGGGTTTTCTGGCATAATCCGGCCCACTTTTTTCGGGTAGTAGTGCGCGACTTCCTACTACAAAACGTTTGGAGCACTCGGCCATGGGCCGACGGGGAATCTCATGACGCAAGCCAATAACGCCGTGTACACCGATCTGAGTGTCGATGATCTGGTCAAAGAAGCCCTGAATCGCGGTGAAGGCGAGCTTGCCGATACTGGCGCGCTGGTTGTTCGTACCGGTCATCGTACCGGTCGCTCGCCAGTCGACCGTTTCATCGTGGAAGAGCCAACCACCCAGGACGCCATTGCCTGGGGCCCGATCAACCGCAAGTTCCCGGCCGACAAGTTCGATGCCTTGTGGAACCGCGTTGAAGCCTACCTGGGCGAGCGCGAGCGTTTTGTCTCCCATGTGCATGTAGGTTCCGATCCTGCGCACTACCTGCCGGTCAAGATGACCACCGAGACAGCCTGGCACAACCTGTTCGGTCGCTGCCTGTTCATCAACCCCGAGCAGTACAACGCCGGCGGCAAGGATGAGTGGCAGATCCTCAACGCGCCGAACTTCGTCTGCGAGCCTGAGCGCGACGGCACCAACTCCGACGGTACCGTGATCATCAATTTCGCGGCCAAGAAAGTGCTGATCGCCGGCATGCGTTACGCCGGTGAGATGAAAAAAGCCCTGTTCTCCGTGCAGAACTTCCTGCTGCCAGCGGTCGATGTGCTGCCGATGCACTGCGCTGCCAACATGGGCGAAGAGGGCGACGTGACCCTGTTCTTCGGTCTGTCGGGCACTGGCAAGACCACCCTGTCTGCCGATGAAAGCCGTTACCTGATCGGCGACGACGAGCACGGCTGGGGCGTGGGCGTGGTCTTCAACATCGAAGGCGGTTGCTACGCCAAGTGCATCGACCTGTCCGAGAAGAACGAGCCGGTTATCTGGAAAGCCATCCAGCACGGCGCCGTGCTGGAAAACGTCGTCCTGGACCCAATCACCAAGAAAGCCGACTACGCCGACGACAGCCTGACCCAGAACAGCCGCGCCGCCTACCCGCGTGAGCTGATCGAAAAACGCGCACCGAAAAACCTCGGTGGCGAGCCCAACGCCGTGATCTTCCTGACCTGCGACCTGACCGGCGTACTGCCGCCTGTGTCGATTCTCAGCGAAGAGCAAGCCGCCTACCACTTCCTGTCCGGCTACACCGCACTGGTGGGCTCGACCGAAATGGGTTCGGGTAGCGGCATCAAGTCGACCTTCTCCACTTGCTTCGGCGCTCCGTTCTTCCCGCGTCCGGCCGGTGAGTACGCTGAGCTGCTGATCAAGCGTATCCGCGGCTTCGGCTCCAAGGTCTACCTGGTCAACACGGGCTGGACTGGCGGCGGCTATGGCGTCGGCAAGCGCTTCAACATCCCGACCACCCGTGCGGTGATCGCGGCGATCCAGAGCGGCGCGCTGATCGGTGCTGAAACCGAACACCTGGACATCATCAACCTGGACGTGCCGCTGGCTGTTCCGGGCGTCGAGACTGGCCTGTTGAACCCACGCAACACCTGGGCCGACAAAGCTGCCTACGACGAAGCCGCCAAGGCCTTGGCCGGGTTGTTCACCGAGAACTTCAAGAAGTTCGACGTGAGCGACGCGATCAAGGCTGCTGGTCCGCAGCTGTAAGGCTCGGTTAGCAGATGAAAAAGCCGCCCTCATCAGGGCGGCTTTTTTGTGGGTGCTGTCTTACCAGCTAGGCGTTTTCCACTTCCTGCGTATCCCATTGTTGTGCCTTGATGGCCTTGTAGAGCATGCCGATGGTCAACGGCATCTTATTGCCACGGCCCTTGGCCCTTCGCTTTTGAAACACGTCAAAGCCTTCCGGCTGGAAGTAGCGGTAAGCGTCATAGTCGACGAGATCGATGGCGAACCGCTCCTCCAATGCCTCCATCAGATGCCGAGCATCCGCGCCATCGCAGCCCAGATCGAAATTGATTGCCGTGCCCAGGCGAATGGTCTTGCGCTCGGGCAGGCCGATTTCTTCGTGGAGCAGTTCCATGAGTTGGCGCATGGCTGGGTCGTCGGGGAAGTCTGGCGCGAGATGCATGACGAAGTGTCCGGGCTGAAAGGGTGTGTCTATCTGGGTGAAAGTTTAGGGCGAAATCGTTGCCCATTGGAAAAAGAAGAAAAGTCTCACAACAGTCTTGGAACCGTCTGGTAAGGGGGCTTTTGGTTGCTCGGTATGGTTGGCCGCGCCCTTCAATGGG
>NZ_JBAMDJ010000048.1:0-45418 GCF_036961705.1 Pseudomonas sp. 3JA | reverse complement strand
CGCTTCGCACTCAAGCGGGAGCAAGCTCCCTCGCCACAGGTTTTGCATTCCCCTGAAAACTGGCTGGACGGCCTGGCAAACCCCATAAAAAAACCGACCCGCACAAGGCGGGTCGGTTTTTTCTGCGCGCGTGAATCAGAACTGCGGGGTGTACTTCACGGTGAACATCAGGTTGCGTGGGTCACCGAAGTTGTTGTTGCCATTGAGCTGGTTGTAAGCGGACGTCAAATACGTCTTGTCGAACAGGTTGTTGGCGTTGACCGCCAAAGCGATTTCCGGCGTCAGCTGGTAGCCAACGCGGGCATTCCATACGGTGTAACCCGGGATTTCGCGGTCATAGTCGTAAACCATCGTGTGACTTTGGGTGGTGAAGCCCAAGCCGGTGCTGACACGGCTCCAGTCACCGGTGAACTGGTAGTTACCCCACACGCGCAGCATGTGTTTCGGCGTCCAGGTACTGAAGACCTTGCCTTCATTGTCCGGGTCCTCCAGATACTTGGTGGTGTTGTAGGTGTAGCCCGCGAACAACTGCAGGTTGTCCACCACTTCACCACTGATTTCGGCATCGATGCCCTGGCTGCGCACTTTCCCCGAGGCACTGGAGCAGTTCACGTCAGTACAGCCATCGATGGAGACGGCACGGTTCTCGTGGTCGTAACGGAAGACAGCCAGGGAGGTATTGACCCGACCGTCCATCAACTCACCCTTGAGGCCAACTTCGTAGTTGGTGCCGACGATGGGTTTGAGCACCGAACCGCTGGGATCGACCTCGGTCTGCGGCTGGAACACATCGGTGTAGCTGGCGTACACCGCCCACTCACGGCTCAGGTCATAGATGATGCCGGCGTAGGGCGTGACCACCCCGGTTTCGGTTCCGGTGCTTGGGGCGTTGGGCGTGATACCGTTGGCCGCGGTTTCGGTTTTCGACTTGTAGCTGAAGTCATACCAACTGACACGGGAACCCAGCACCAGCGTCAGGTCATCGACCGGCTTGACGCGCCAGGTGCCGTACACACCCTTCTGGCGGATATCGTATTTGCTGAGGGTGCCTCGCCCCCCCGGGCTATTGATCAGGCCATCGTAGCTGATGTCCGGACGGTTGTTGTTCAAGTCGAAGATCGTGTCGCTGCTGCTGTTGTTGAAAGTCCGGGCGAATTTATCATCGGTCTCCAACTGCGAAAAGTTGCCCCCCAGCATGACTTCCTGCTCCATCGACAAGGCTTCGAACTTGCCGTTCAGGTTCATGTCCAGACCAGACTTCGTGGACTGGAAATCGGTCACGAAGTCGGCATATTGCACACCAGTACCATCAGGATTGAGACCGACACCGCCATTTTGCGTTCGCTGGTTTTTCGCCTGGTTGTCTTCGGTCATGTACACGGCCCCCACCTTGAGCGCCCAGTCCTCGTTGAAGCGATGCTCCAGGTCGGTGTAGTAGGTGGTGACATCGATGTCGGAACGGTTCCAGCGCGCGCCGGTGTAGGTCGAACGCGACACGTCGGGCATCGACCCGTCGGCGTAGCGTGGCAAGCCGCGGATGTTGCCGCGTGATTCACCGTTGGATTGGCTGACGGCGAAGCCCAGGGTGGTGTCTTCGCTCAGGTCGATGTCCAGCGCGCCGTACAGCGAATGGGTCTTGCTCCACGCATGGTCGACGAAGGAATTGCTCTGGTCTTCGTCGGCGACGATACGGCCGCGGATGTTGCCGGCGTCATTCAGCGGGCCGCCAGCGTCCAGTTGCAGGCCGTAGTGATCCCACGAGCCGGCCTTGCCGGTCAGGGTCACGGTCGGAGCGTGCTGGCCACGCTTGCGCACCAGGTTGACGGCACCGCCGGGGCTGCCAGTGCCTTGCAGCAGGCCGGCGGCGCCGCGCATGATTTCCAGGCGGTCGAAGAAAATCAGGTCCTGGGTCGCCCAGTTGCCCAGGGAATAGTTGTTCCGCAGGATCGGCACACCGTCGTACTGCCAGTCGTCGATCTGGAAACCGCGGGACGACAGGATCATGCCTTGGCCGACGCCCTGCAGGCCAACGATACCGGTGGTCTGGTTGACGGCGTCCTTGAGGCTGACCAGGTTCTGGTCATCCATCTGCTTGCGCGTCATCACGGTGATCGACTGGGGAATTTCCTTGAGGGTGTGGGTGCCCTTGCCGATGGTCACCGCGTTACTGGTATAGGCCTGGCTGCCTTCGGTCGTCGCGTCCAGGGCCGTTGCCTTGACGGTGGTCGCGCCCAGCTCGAGGCCTCCGGTGGCAGGGCCGCGCATCAGCATCAGAGTATTGCCCTCGAGGCTGTAGCGCACACCAGTGCCCTTGAGCAGTTCGGCGATGGCCGCCTGCGGGCTCATCTTGCCGCTGACGCGGGTGCTCTTCAGGTCGGCCATATCAGCAGCGTTGTAGATCACTTGCTGGTTGGTCTGCTGACCGAACGCTTGCAGTGCCTGCGGCAGCGGTTGCGCAGGAATGTTGATGCTGACGTCTTCCGCCATCACCTGAGCGCTGAGGGGCAGTACGCAGACCAACCCCAGACCGGCCAACACCCGCCGCGAACGCAGGCCGCGGGACATGACGAGTGCCTTGAACAGAGGTTTCAACTCATGAATGGATGACATCGTGCTCTCTATTATTGGTAGAAGTAAAAGTCCATGGGGCCGAAGGGCCCGCCGCTCGCCAGCACACGTGAGCCCGCACGGTCGATTGCCCCAAGGCAATGTCAGTGCGTGGCCGACCGGCCCCTCCCCGGGCACGGTCATCTGGCTGGACGACGGCGAAATCTTTGCTGAACAAACCCGGTGCCTGGGCGTCCTGCCCGACCCGATTTGCCCACATACCTAAGTAAGACGCAGCACCTGCCAAAAACCGGAATGAGTTTATTTATCATTCGCGTAAAAAGTTAAAAAACCGCCGCTAGATCGATCGTTCCTCACGCTCCGCGTGGGAATGCCGCCAGGGACGCTCCGCGTTCCGCTTCTACAAGGTGACGCAGAGCGTCACGGGATGCGTTACCACGCAGAGCGTGGGAACGATCAGAATGTGGCGAGGGAGCTTGCTCCCGCTGGGCTGCGCAGCAGCCCCAAAAGCCCTCACGCGGTGAGCCAGACAAATAGCGGCAGCCGGTTTCAGGACTGCTGCGCAGTCCAGCGGGAGCAAGCTCCCTCGCCACGGGGGTTGGTGTATGGCGGGATTGATGGTGGGTTATTCGGATTCGTCAGCGTCGGGCAGACCTATTCATTGGCAACTCGGCCTTTGTGGCGAGGGGATTTATCCCCTCACCACAGGGTTCTGCCGGGTTTTAAGATTTGACCCGCCCCTGAATCAGCCCAGCGGCGCCGCCCTGGCGGCTTGCAGCTGGCGGGCCTGTTCGGTCAGGAGGGCCTTTTCCTCGGGGCTCATCGCTTCCATGCGCAGGCGGACCTGGGCGATTTTTTCCAGCTGCCCCGGACTGCTTTCCACTGCCCGCAAGGCCAGTGCCAACGACGCCACGGTCGGATGATCGAAGACCAGCCCCGGGTGGATGTCGCACTGCAACAACTTGCGAATACCGGCCACCAGCTTGATCACCAGCAACGAATGACCACCGGCGGCAAAGAAGTCGCGATCGATGCCCAATCGCTCAAGCCCAAGCAATTGCGCCATGCGCGCGGCAAGCAATTGCTCCAGTGCATCCCGTGGGGCCGCGTCTTCGTCCGCCATCGCCGCACCCGCCCACTGTTGCAACGCCTTGCGATCGATCTTGCCGTTCGCCAGACGCGGGAACCGTTCGATCAGTTGCAATTGCTGCGGCACCATCACACTGGGCAGGCGAGCGCTCAGCTCAGCACGGACGGCGTCCAGCAAACCCGCCGACCTGCCCTGCTGCGCCACGACAAAGGCCAACAGTCCCTGCTCAGCCGACGTTGCCGGTAGCACCAATGCTTCGGCCACTTGCGGCACACGCAGCAGCTCGGCCTCGATCTCCGCCAGCTCAATACGGAACCCACGCACCTTGACCTGCTGATCACGCCGACCGTGCAACTGGATCGCCCCGTCCGCGCGATAACGCGCCAGGTCGCCGCTGCGATACAAGCGCTGGGCCGGATCGAACGGGCTCTGGATGAACGTCTGCTCATCCGCCTTGGCATTCAGATAACCCCGGCACAACTGCGCGCCGCCCAGGTACACCTCACCCAGCACGCCCACCGGCGCCAAGCGCAGATCGGCGTCCAGCACGTAAACCTGGTTGTTGCCCAGCACCTGAGTCAGCGCCGAACAATCATCGACCGCGCCGTGCAGCGACAACGGATGGATCATCACCCCCACCGTGGCTTCGGTCGGCCCATAGTGGTTGAACACCCGGCAATCGCTGCGCAACCGGGCGATGCGCTCGATCAACGTCGCGGGGATCGGCTCGCCGCCCAGAATCAGCGTAAGCGGCAGGGTCGCCTGCTCACTGTCGAGCAGTGCCGCAAGGTGCGACGGTACGATTTTCAGGCAGTCGATCCGTTGCTGCTGCAGGTACTCGGCAAACAACGCGCCGTCCTGCATTTGCTCATCGCTGGCCACATGCAGGGTCGCGCCATTGAACAACGCGCCAAACAACGTCGTGTTGCCCAGGTCCGCCGCCACAGTGGACGTGAAACCGACGTCCTTGCACTGCTCAAGTCCCAGGGCCTGGCTGGCCTGGGCGGTGTAGTTGAGCAATTGCCGATGCTCGATCACCACGCCTTTGGGCACCCCGGTGGAGCCGGATGTAAACAACACATAGGCCATGTCGTTGCCCTGAGTGACCAGGTCTGGCAATGCCCCCGTCGACTGACTCAGCTGCGCCACGGTCAGCGCCGTGTAGGGCTGATCCTGCCAGGCCGGCAGATGCGCCGCATCGGTCAGCAACACAGCCGCGCCAGCCTGCTCCAGCATCAGCGCCTGGCGCGCCTGGGGCCATTGCACATCAAGGGGCAGATACGCCGCCCCCACGCGCCAGCTCGCCAGCATTGCAATCACCAGCTCCGCCGAGCGCGGCAACGCCAGCGCGACAATCGAACCCTTGCCCAGGCCTTGTTGCTTGAAGCCCTGGGCCAGGCTGTCGACCCGGGTTTGCAACTGGCCATAGCTCAACTGCTGGTGGGCATCAGTCAGGGCGATGGCATCCGGCGCATGACTCGCCCAATCGGCGATGCGCCGGGGCAGATAGCGGCCATCGACCAAGGCCTGCATCGGCGGGTTGATCGCTCGCAAGCGCTGTTCTTCGGCGCGACTCAGCAGGCTGAGCTGCGCCAGTGGGGTGTCCCCGGCCGCAAGGATCGACGCCAATAGCACGCCGTACTGCTCCAGCACGGCATTGGCCGAGGCTGGCGAATACAGCGCGCTGGCGTAGTACAGATCAACCCCGGCAAGCTGCTCGGCACCGTTCAATTGCACCTGCAACAAGCACTCGAACCCATCGGCCCGCACAGGCACCGACACTGGCGCCCAGTGCAGACCACTGCTGTCCTGGGCACGACTCGCCTGAGCCACCGTAAAACCGTAGGCCGGGCGCGCCGCGTCAGGGCTCAGTTCCGGCGTCCAGTATTCCTGCCAGGTGCGGTGTTCTTCGAGACGAGCCGCCAGCGCCACCAGCCACTCATTGAACGACTGGGCGGCGGGCAACGAAACGCACAGCGGCAAGGTTTTCTCGAACACGCCCACGGCACTGGCGAAGTATTCGTAGTCGCTGCGGCTGTCATGGCGCACACCGACCAGCGCCTGCTCACGCCCACTCAAACGGCCCAGCAACACCCACCAGGCGCCTTGCAGCAGCGTGGCAAGCGGCTGCCCGAGCTGCGTGGCCAGACGTTGCAAAGCCTCACACTGGGCAGGCTCCAGTGTCAGGGCCACGCAGGCGTCGGCGGCGCGGGTCTCGCGGCTGGCGCTGCGGCCGGCCAACCATGGCGTGGCGATGTCCGTCTGCTGGCCTTGCAGGTGTTGCTGCCAGTAGCTGCGTGCGCTGGCGGCATCTTCATCCAGCACCACTTCACTGCGCCACTCCAGGTACTGGGCAAACTCGCCCGGCGCGTCGTCTTCCGCTGGCGGCTCCCCGGCGTATGCGTGCTGTACTTGCTCAAGCAGCAGATTCAGCGACTGCCCATCGGCACTGTAGCGGGCGATGCCCAGCCGCAGTTGCCATTGCTGGGGCCCCAGGCGATACAGCACAGCCTGGACGCTTGCCGATTCGCCGGGCACAAACGCGCGGCCCATCGATTCGTTGATCTGCGCCTGGACTTCCTCGGCCCGTTGCTCACCGGCCTGCACCGTCAGTGGGAAGCGCCCGGCACCAGCGGCGGCCTGACGCAAACCGTGGAACCCGGCGACTTTACCCAGTTGCGCCAGCAGCATCGGCTGCTGCGCCAGTAGCGTATCGAACGCCACCTGCAAGCGCTGCGGATCGAGATCGCCGTCAATGACCACGTTCAACCAGCGCAAGGCGTCGCCACAGGTCGCCGTGGTCGACAGTTGCTCAAGCACGGTTTGTTGCTCGGGCGTCAGGGCGAAACCTGAATCGTGCGCGTCCATCGTGACCTCGTTCATGCTCCGCTTTCCTCGGTGTTGAGTGCGCCCTGGGTGGTTTGCCCGGCGGCAGGCCGGTGCTCAAGACTGCTGTGGTCGTACATATCGCCCATGGCCACCACGATCTTGCGCGGGCCTTCGAACGGATCGCGAGCGTGGGCCACCAACATGTTGTCCAGCAGGATCACGTCGCCTTTGTGCCAGTCGAAGCGCACCGCACAGGCTTCGTACAATTCACCGATACGCGCCATCACCTCATCCTCAATCGGTGTCCCGTCGCCGTAATACACCTGCCGTGGCATGCGTTCGAGGCCGAACATCGACAGCAGGTCTTCCCGTACATCCGGCTCCAGCCAGTAGATGTGATGCAACTGCACCTGGTTGAAGAACGACTTCTCGCCGGTGATCGGGTGGGTGATGATCGCCGGGCCCGGCGTGCGGGTTTGCAACTCGTCGTTATCGAGCCAGCGCCACTGGATACCACCCGCCCGGCAGCGGGCCTCCACTTCGCCGCGGTCTTCGGTCTTGAAGAAGTGCTGCCACGACACGTCGAGTTTGTCGGTGAAGGTGCGCACGTAGAGCAGGCCTTTGTCCTCGAACTTTTCACGAAGGTCCGCCGGCAGCTTTTCGTACATCAAGCGGCAATCCACCACCGGGGTCGCGCCGCCCACGGGCGCGGCTTGCTCGCAATAGAACATCTGCTTGCGCGGCCAGCGGTCCTGATGGGAGCTCTCGTTGTGGAACAGGATCATCTTGCGCTCGGGGTACGGCGTGGAACGGTAGGTGTTCTTGCCCCCTTCCTTCTTGGGCAGGTCGCCGTACTGACCATAAAGGCCCGGTTGGATCGCTTCGGCGAACGCTTCAAAGCCCTGGATGCCGTCCAGCTGGAAACCGCGAAACAGAATGCCCGCATGTTCGGCCAGCTTCTGTTCAATGAACGCCCGGTTCTGCTGGATCCACTCGATGACATCCAGATGGGGCTCGCCCGGCTCCAGCATCAGCGGGAATCGTTGCGGCGCCGCCACCAGGGATTCGCGCACCCGTGTTGGCCGGGGCCTGGCGACCGGGGTCGCGGAACGCTTGAGAAACTTGCCCAACTTATCGGCCTTGGGCCCCGGGACGGTGGCAGGCCTGGCGGCTGCCGCCAAGTGGTTGACTGGCATGCGGATAGCTCCCAATTGAATGTCCTGATCAGCGACGATCTGTTCCAACAGGGCTGTCCAGGCCTGAATCAGGTGCTGAATGCGCTCATGTCCGAACAAGGTTGTGGCGAACTGCCAATTACCGCGCAGTTGCCCTTCTTCTTCGTCAACGAACAACGCCATGTCGAATTTAGAATGGGTCTCAAGGGCTGGCAGGGCTTCCACGTTCAATCCGGCCACGGTTCGGCTGCGTACCGGTACGTTGTTCATCACGAACAACACCTGGAGCAACGGATTCATCCCCTTGTGTCGCGGTACGCCCGACGCCTCGACAATCTGGTCAAACGGCAGGTCCTGATGCTCCAGCGCACCGAGCAGGTTGTCCTGGGTGTGGGCCAGGAACGCTGCAAACGTGAGTTCGGCGTCAAAACGCGAACGCAGGGGCAACACGTTGACGAAGAAACCGATCAGGCGCTCAAGCTCAGGCTGTTCACGACCGGCCACGTCGGCACCCACGACGATGTCTTGCGCCGCGCAGACCCGGTGCAACAACACCTGGAACGACGCCAGCAGTGTGCTGTACAGCGTGACACCGGCCTCGCTGGATAAACGCCGCAATGCCGCCGTCAATCCGGGGGAAAGGTGGAACTGCAACGCATCGCCGTCATAGGAGGCCGTCTGCCCCCGCGGGTTTTCCAGTGGCAGGCTCAGGCGACCGTCATAGCCGCTGAGCCGGTGTTTCCAGTAGTCGGCCTGACGCGCCAGCACGCCCTGGTCTTCCAGCGCCTGCTGCCACAACGCGAAGTCGTAGTACTGAACGTCCAGGGGCGGCAGTGGCATCGGCTGGCCGTTGAGGGACGCTTCGTAGACCTGCACCAGTTCGTTGATCAACAGCCCCATCGACCAGCCATCGGAGATGATGTGGTGCATGGCATACAACAACACATGCTCGGTCGGTCCCAGGTGCAGGATCCGCCCGCGCCACAGCGGAGCCTGTTGCAGGTCAATCGGCGTGCGCGCGTTTTCCAGCGTCGCCCGGGCCACCTGTTCTTGCTGGGCGCTGGGCGAGAGGCCCGACAAATCGATCACCGGGAAGTCCCCTTCGATCTCATCGGCAATCAGCGCCAGCGGATCGCCTTCGTCGTCCTGGGTATACGCCGTGCGCAGCACGTCATGGCGGCGGACCACTTCGGCGAAGCTGCTCAACAGGTGTTCCACCGACAACTCGCCAGACAAGCGCAACGCCAGGGGCATGCCATAGGCCGAGGTGCCGCCGGACAATTGTTCGGCGATCCACAGGCGCCGCTGCACCAGCGACAACGGTGCCGAACGTCGCGGCCCATGGGCCTTGAGCCGGATCCCACTGGAGTCGCCCGCCCGAACCGCTCCATCCGCACTCCCAGCCATCAGGACCGCCAGCGCCTTGAGCTGCGGATGATTGAACAGGTCCCGCAGGCTCAGCGGATAGTCCGTCAGCTTGCGCAGTCGTGAGACGGCCTGGGTGGCCAGCAACGAATGGCCGCCGCGTTCGAAGAAATGATCGTTGCGCCCGATCTGCTCTACCTCCAGTACTTCTTGCCAGATGCAGGCAATCCGTTGCTCCAGCTCACCCTCGGGCGGCACGAAGCCTTGCTGCGACTGGTTGGCGTCGAATCGGGGCAGCGCCTTGCGCTCCAGTTTGCCGTTCGGGCTCACCGGCATGCGCTCAAGCCATACCCAATGCTGCGGGACCATGTAGTCCGGCAGGTGTTGACCCAGGTGGGTCTTCAAGGCTTGCTCGAAGGCAAGGCCGATACTGGCCTCGGCATTCAACAGCGCCGAGGATTGCGGCACCACATAGCCCACCAGCAGCGTGCCGTCCTGGGCGATCACGACGCTGTCGCGGACCTCGGCATGTTCGGCCAGGCGCGCCTCGATCTCGCCCAGTTCAATGCGCAGGCCACGGATTTTCACCTGATGATCCAGGCGCCCGGCGTACTCGATCACACCGTCGGCCCGGTAGCGCGCCAGATCGCCGGTCCGGTACAGGCGCGCGCCGTCACCGAACGGGCTGGTGACGAAGCGTTCGGCGGTCAACGCCGGACGACGGTGATAACCCCGCGCCAGGCCTTCGCCCCCCAGGTACAGCTCGCCGGTGACCCCCACCGGCAACGGCGACAGGTCCGGGTCGAGGATAAACGTGCTCAGGTTGGCGATCGGTTGGCCAATCGGCACCGCGTCCCGGCCTTCGTCGACACAGGTCCAATGCGTCACGTCGATGGCCGCTTCGGTGGGGCCGTACAGGTTGTACAGGCCGGCGGCGGGCAGTTTGGCGAACACCTGCAACTGGGCATCCACCGGCAAGGCTTCGCCACTGCAAATGATCCGTTTCAGGCTCTGGCAACGACCCACCGCCGGGTCTTGCATGAACACCTGCAACATCGACGGGACGAAGTGCAAGGTGGTGATCTGCTGCGCGTTGATCAGCTCGATCATCTGCGCCGGGTCGCGGTGGGCACCGGGTGGCGCCATGACCAGGGTCGAACCGGTCAACAATGGCCAGAAGAACTCCCAGACCGACACGTCGAAACTGAACGGCGTTTTTTGCAGCACACGGTCGCTCGCCGCCAACCCATAGGCGTCCTGCATCCAGAACAACCGATTGACCAGCGCCGAGTGACGGTTACCCGCGCCCTTGGGTTTGCCGGTGGAGCCCGACGTGTAGATCACGTAGGCGAGGTTTTCAGCATCGACCGCGACCGCTGGATTGCTGTCGCTGCGGCCGGCCAGCCAGTCGCCGGGCTGATCCAGCACCAGGCTGCGCAGGCCGGTCGGCAGCGGCAGTTGTTCCAGCAAATGCCCCTGGGTCAGCAGCAAGCCGATGCCGCTGTCGTCGAACATGTAGGCCAGGCGATCCTGGGGATATTCGGGATCCAGCGGCACGTAGGCGCCGCCGGCCTTGAGGATCGCCAACAGGCCGACCACCATTTCCACCGAGCGCTCCACGGCGATGCCCACCAGCACATCCGGGCCGACCCCGTGCTCGATCAGCACATGGGCCAGGCGGTTGGCCTGGGCATTGAGGTCGGCATAGCTCAGCCGCTGGGACGCAAACACCAGGGCACAGGCGTCGGGGGTTTTATCCACTTGCGCTTCAATCAGTCGATGCACACTGCCATCGAGGGGGTAATCCATCGCGGTAGCGTTCCAACCCTGCTGGACCTGTTGCTGTTCGGCATCGAGCAATGCCAATTGCCCGACCGAGCGCTCGCCGCCCAGGGTCAGTTGCTCCAGCAGATGGCGCAGGTGCCCGCCGATACGACTCACGTCGGCCGGCGTGAAGCTGTCGTGGCTGTAACTCAAGAGCAACGACAGCGTTTCCCCCAGGTTCACCGCCAGGGTCAGTGGGTAGTTGGTTTGCTCGTGATTGACCACCTCGCCGAAGCGCAACGTGGCCGGCGCGCCCTCTTGCAGCGCCTGGGCAACCGGGTAGTTCTCGAACACCAGCAGCGTGTCGAACAGTGCCGCACCGCCCTGCCCGGCCCAGCGCTGGATATCGAACAGCGGCGTGTGTTCGTGTTCGCGCAGGCTCAGGTTGCGCCCCTGGACCTCCTGCAACCATTGGCCGACGCTCTGCTCGGCCCGGGGCTGGCCGATGACCGGCAAGGTGTTGATGAACAGGCCGATCTGCTGCTCCACGCCGGGAATCTGTGCCGGACGTCCGGCCACGGTGGCGCCGAAGGCAACGGTGGAATGTCCGGTACAGCGTTGCAGCAACAACTGCCAGGCCGCTTGCACCAGCGTGTTGACCGTGACTTTCTGCTCACGGGCAAAGCGCTGCAGCCGCGCCGTGGTTTGGGCATCGAGCAACTGCTCGTGTTCGCCGTGGCCATGACGGGCATCGGTGCGGTTGTCCCGGGCAAAAGCCCCCGCCAGCAGCGTCGGCTCGTCCAGTTCGGCCAGTTGCGCCTGCCAGAATTGCTCGTTGGCCCGAGGGTCTTGAGCCGACAGCCACTTGATGTAGTCGCGGTAGCGTCCGGATGGTCGGGCCAGGACCTGGCCGCTGTAGCGTTGCAGCACTTCGCCGAGCAACTGCGAGTTGCTCCAGCCATCCATCAGGATGTGATGGCTGGTGTAGATCAAGTGATAGCGATCCTCCGCCACGCGCGCCACCACCAGTCGCAGCAACGGCGCCGCATCCAGTGCAAAGCCCTGGCGCTGTGCCGATGCAAGGGTTTCAAGGTCCTGGGCCAGGTCCGTCCTGGCGCGCCAGTCATGGGACACGAACGCAACGTCCAAGCGTTTGTGCACCACCTGCAAGGCGCGCTTGAATTCGCCTTCCCAGACAAAACTGCTGCGCAGCACGTCATGGGCGTCCATGGCCGCCTGCCAGGCCTGGCGGAAGCGCTCGACGTCCAAGCCTTCGACATCTACCCGCAACTGATTGATGTAGTTGCCGGCCTGTTGCTCAAGCAACGTGTGGAACAACATGCCCTGCTGCATGGGCGACAACGGATAGATGTCCTCGACCTGTCGCGGCGCCAGCGCCAAGGCGTCCAGTTGCGCCTGGGTCAACCCGGCCAGGGGGAAGTCCGACGGTGTGAAGCCCTGGTGCTGCGCCTGGCAGCAGTGCTCGATCAGCGCCTGCAACTCTTGACCGTAATCCACGGCCAGCACCTGGATCGTCGAGGCGTCGAACATCTGCGCGCTGAATGTCCAGTCGATGCTCAGCTCGCCCGCGTAGACACTGCCGTTGAGCGTCAACCAGTTGTCCAGCGGCGCCAGGGGGCTCTGTGGCTCGCCTGCCGCTTCACTGGCCGGGCTGAACAGCCCGTCGGCCTCCTCGGCAAAACCGCTGTCGAACTGGCCCAGGTAGTTGAAGGTGATCCGCGGCTTCGGCAGCGCCTCAAGGGTACGCCGCGTCTGCTCGTCGCCCAGGTAGCGCAACACACCGAATCCGAGGCCTTTGTCGGGGATCGCCCGCAACTGCTCCTTGATGGCCTTGATCGATTCCCCAGCGGTCGCTGCCGGTGTCAAACGCACCGGGAACAGACTGGTGAACCAGCCGACGCTGCGGCTCAGGTCCACATCATCGAACAGCGCCTCACGGCCATGGCCTTCCAGTTGAATCAAGGTCGAGGCCTCTGCGGTCCATCGACCTATGACCCGGGCCAGGGCCGTCAACAGCAAATCGTTGACCTGGGTTCGATAGGCCGCTGGCGCTTGCTGCAAGAGCCGGCGGGTCTGGTCTTTGTCCAGTCGCGTCTGAACCTGCATCCCATCGCACCTGCGCAATTCGCCCTGAGGACGGTCGCAAGGCAGATCGTGACGAGCGCCCTCCAGTTGCGCTTGCCAGTAAGCCATCTGCACCTGCAACGCCGCACTGTCGGCGTGCAGCTTCAAGCGTTGCGCCCAGGCCTGCGTGGCACTGGTCTTGGCCGGCAGTTTCAGGGGCTGGCCGGCTTGCAACTGCTGGTAAACCTGTTGCAGGTCTTCCAGCAGAATGCGCCAGGACACACCGTCCACCACCAAGTGATGAATCACCAGCAACAGCCGTTGACTGCCGTCGGCGAGGTTTGCCAATACCCCGCGCGACAACGTGCCGCTTTCCAGTTCAAGGCTGCGCTGGGCTTGTTCGGCCAAGCGTTCGAGCGCCGGGGCATCGGCCACTTCGGCGGTCCATAACAGGGGTGAACGTTGCCAAGCCGCCTGCTGCTCGGCGAGGGTTTGATGGTGCCCGGTCCAGCTGCCATTTTCGCGTTTGAAGGCCAGGCGCAAGGCATCGTGGTGGGTCACCAAGGCCTGGAGCGCCTGCTCCAGGTGCCCGCCGTGGATCGGTCGCAAGCCCTTGAGCAGTACCGACTGGTTCCAGTGGTGAGGCTCGGCCATGTCCTGTTCGAAAAACAACTGCTGGAACGGCAGCAACACCGCGTTCCCCGTCACCGGGCCCTGGTCGATGCCGGGGCGGCTGTCATCCAGGGTGGCCACGCTGGCGAGGCCTTGGATGGTCTGGTGGACGAACAAATCCTTGGGGCTGAAATGGATCCCGGCCTGACGGGCCCGGCTGACCACCTGGATGGAGATGATCGAATCGCCCCCCAGTTCGAAGAAGTTGTCGCTGACACCCACTTGCGCTTGCCCGAGCACGCTTTGCCAGATACCGGCCAGTGCCTGTTCCATGGCGGTATGCGCTGCGACGTAAGCCTTGGGGCTGGCGCTGAGATCGGCTGGGGGCAGCGCCTTGCGCTCCAATTTGCCGTTGGGGCTGACCGGCATTTTTTCCAGCCACAACCAGTGCTGCGGCACCATGTAGTCGGGCAAGCACTGGCTCAAGTGCACCTTGAGACGGCCTTGCAGTGCCTGGCGCACGGCCTCTTCGGCGCTCAGTAATTCAGCGCGTGTCGGCACCACGTAGGCCACCAGCAGGCTACCGCCCTGGGCGATCACCACGGTTTCGCGCACGTCATCGTGCTCGGCCAGGCGCGCTTCGATTTCCCCCAGTTCGATGCGCAGGCCTCGGATTTTCACCTGATGGTCCATGCGCCCGGCGTATTCGATCACACCGTTGGTGCGGTAGCGCGCCAGGTCGCCAGTGCGGTACAGCCGCTGGCCGTGACCAAAGGGGCCGGTCACGAACCGCTCGGCCGTCAGCGCGGCGCGGCGGTGGTATCCACGGGCCAGTCCCTCGCCCGCCAGGTACAGTTCGCCGATCACGCCCACCGGAACCGGCGAAAGCTCATCGTCCAGGATGTAGGTGCCCAGGTTGGCGATCGGCTGGCCGATCGGCACGCTGTCGCGACCTTCCTCGACACAGGTCCAATGAGTCACGTCGATGGCCGCCTCGGTCGGGCCATAGAGGTTGTACAGGCCGGCGTTCGGCAGTTTGGCGAACACCTGCTGCTGGGCATCCACCGGCAGGGCTTCACCGCTGCAAACGATGCGTTTGAGGCGGGTGCATTCGGCCACGTGGGGGTCTTGCACAAAAGCCTGCAACATCGATGGCACGAAGTGCAGCGTGGTGATGCGCTGTGCGGTGATCAACTCGATCAGTTGCGTCGGGTCGCGATGCACGCCCGGCGCGGCCACCACCAGGGTCGCGCCGGTCAGCAGCGGCCAGAAGAACTCCCACACCGACACGTCGAAACTGAACGGCGTTTTTTGCAGCACGCTGTCGGTGGCATCGAGCCCGTAGGCCTGCTGCATCCAGCACAGCCGGTTGACCAGTGCCGAATGCCGGTTGCCCGCGCCCTTGGGCTTGCCGGTGGAACCGGAGGTGTAGATCACGTAAGCCAGGTTCTCGCCGTCGACCACCACGTCCGGATTTGTGTCGCAACCTGCGTACACCCCGCCATCAGGCAGGTCCAGCACCAGGCTGTCGATCCCCTGCGGAATCGGCAACTGATCGAGCAAATGCTGCTGGGTCAGCAGCAAACCAATGCCGCTGTCCTCGAACATGTAGGCCAGTCGATCCCGGGGGTATTCCGGGTCCAGCGGCACATAGGCACCGCCGGCCTTGAGAATCGCCAACAGCCCCAGGACCATTTCCACCGAACGTTCCACGGCGATGCCCACCAACACATCCGGGCCGACGCCATGCTTGATCAAGGTGTGAGCCAGGCGATTGGCCCGGGCGTTGAGCTCGCCGTAGCTCAGGCGTTGCTCGCCAAACACCAGCGCCGGGGCATCCGGCGTCCGGCGTACCTGTTCTTCGATCAACCCCTGGACACTGCGATCGAGGGGGTACGTAACCGCCGTCGCATTCCAGTCGACGAGCAGGCGCCGACGCTCGACAGCGTCCAGCAACGTCCACTGCGCAACCGGGCGATGCAGGTCCTGCACCAAGCCGTGCAACAGGTTGAGCCAATGCTGGCCCATGCGCTCCAGAGTGGCCGGCTCGAACAGGTCCGTCGCGTAGATCAACGCGGCGTGCAGGCCCTGCGGGCTGTCGGTGGTCTCCAGGCTCAGGTCGAACTGGGCGGTGCGCTGCGCCCAGCCAAGGGGTTCGACCGCCAGGCCCGGCAATGCGTCGTCAAAGACCGAGGCGGTTTCGTTGCGGTGGTTGAACATGGCCTGGAACAACGGGCTGTGGCTCAGGTTACGCTGGGGCTGCAAGGCATCGACCAATTGCTCGAACGGCAGGTCCTGATGCATCTGCGCCGCCATGGCCGTCTGCTTGAGTTGTTGCAGCAAATCGGCACCGGTCAGATCGCTGTGGAACTCGGCGCGCAGCACCTGGGTATTGACGAAGAAACCGATCAACCGTTCGGTTTCCAGGCGTTGACGGTTGGCAATCGGCACCCCGACGCGGATGTCGGCCTGGCCGCTGTAGCGGTGCAGCAACGCCTGGAAAGAACCGAGCAACAACACGAACAGCGTGACGTTTTCCCGTCGGGCCAGGGCCTTGAGGGCATCGCTCAACGCAGGATCCAGCACAATCGGCAGCCGCGCCCCGCGCAGGCTTTGCTGGGCCGGGCGCGGATGGTCGGTGGGCAGTTCCAGCAGGGGTTGCTCGCTGCCCAGTTGCGCGGTCCAGTAGGCCAGTTGCCGATCCTGTTCGCCGGCGGCCATCCATTGGCGCTGCCAGACGGCATAGTCGGCGTACTGTATTTCCAGCACGGGTAACTGCGCGGGCAGCCCCTGGGCGAACGCCGAATACAGGCTCATCAGGTCGTCGACCATCACCTGCAACGACCAGGCGTCGGAAACGATGTGGTGCAGGGTCAGCGCCAGGACGTGGTCCTGCTCACCCAGTTCCAGCAATGCCACGCGCAGCAGCGCATCGTTCAAGAGGTCGAACGGGCGTTGTGTCTGCTCTTCGAGGAAGGCCTGAATGCTGGCCTCATCCGCCCCGGTCAAGCGTTGCTCGATAAAACTGACTTGCCCTTGCGGGCGAATCACCTGGCAGGTGCGCCCATCGTCCTCCACGAACACGGTGCGTAAGCTTTCATGCCGTTGCACCAGCGCTTCAAAGCTGCGGCGCAGGGCGATTTTGTCCAGGGTGCCGCGCAATCGCAGCGCCGTGGGAATGTTGTAGGCGGCACTGTCCGGGTCCATTTTCCACAGGAACCACTGGCGCTCCTGGGCAAACGACAGCGGCAGTGGCTTATCCCGCGCCACGGCGGCCATGGCCTGGGGCTGTACGCCCGACCCGGCGTCGAGGGCCGCGACAAAATCCTGCAACGTGCTGTATTCGAACAGGCTGCGCAGCGGCACCTCGATGTCCAGCAGCCGACGAACCCGCGAGACCACTTGGGTCACCAGCAACGAGTGTCCGCCCAACTCGAAAAAGTTGTCGTGCAGCCCGACACGCTCAAGCTTGAGGACCTCCTGCCAGATCTGCGCCACTTGCTGCTCGCGCTGGCTGCGGGGCGCCACGTAGGCACGTTGCAATTCGCTGGCATCCGGGGCCGGCAACGCCTTGCGATCGACCTTGCCGTTGGGCGTCAGCGGCAGTTGCGCCAGGAACAAGAGGTGCGCCGGAACCATGTACTCGGGCAACTGCGCCTTGAGCGCGGTTTTCAGCGAGGCGCGCAACGCGGCCTCGGCTTCGGCGTCCAGCACTTCAGCCGTGGCCGGCACCACGTAGCCCACCAGTTGCGCCCCGGTCGGGCCTTCATGGGCCACCACTACGGTTTCACGCACACTCGCCTGGGCCAGCAACGCCGCTTCGATTTCCCCCAGTTCGATCCGCAAGCCACGGATCTTCACTTGATGGTCGATACGACCGATGTACTCGACCACGCCTTCGGCCCGATAACGGGTCAAGTCGCCGGTGCGGTACAACCGCTCGCCCGTGCTGGAAAACGGATCGGGCACGAAGCGTTCAGCGGTCAGGGCCGGGCGTTGGAAATAGCCGCGGGCCAGGCCTTCACCGCCAATCAACAGCTCACCCGGCGCACCGGGTGGGTTGAGCGTCAGGTCGCTGCCGACGATGTACAGCGCGGTGTTGTCCAGGGGTTTGCCCAGGAATGGGCGGCTGCTTTCCAGGCTCAAGGGGTGCACCGCCGACCAGATCGTGGTTTCGGTCGGGCCGTAGAGGTTCCAGACCTTCGGCGAAAGGGCCAACAAGCGTTGCGCCAGTTCCAGGGGCAACGCCTCGCCGCCACACAGGAACGTGCGCCCGGCCAGCAGCGCAGACTGCTCGTGATCCAGCAGCATGCGCCAGCTCGAAGGCGTGGCTTGCAATACGGTCACGTCATGGCGCTCGATCAGCGCCAGCACCGCTTGCGGATCCTGGTGGACGTTCTGGCCGGTCAGCACGATGCTGGCCCCGGCCGACAACGGCCCGTAGATTTCCAGGCCAAAAATGTCGAAGGAAAACGTCGTCAACGAGAGCATGCGGTCGCTGGCCGCAAGCCCCGGCTGGGCGATCATGCTGGCGACGAAATTGCTCAGCGCGCCATGACGCACCATCACGCCCTTGGGTTTGCCGGTGGAACCGGAGGTGTAGATGACGTAGGCCAGATGCTCTGCGCTCAGTGGCACCACCGGACAGCTGCGCGGTGCGGCCTGCAGCGCGGCGTCGGGCTGGTCCAGCAACAGGGTCTGCAGGGTGGCCGGAATCGGCAGCAGCGCCTGCAAACGGGCCTGGGTCAACAGCAATTCGATGCCGCTGTCCTCGATCATGTAGGCCAGGCGATCCTCGGGATACGCCGGGTCCAGGGGCACGTAGGCGCCACCGGCCTTGAGGATCGCCAGCAGGCCGACGATCATCTCGACGCTGCGCTCCACCGCGATGCCCACTGGCTGGTCAGGCGTCACGCCCAGGGCCATCAAGCGGTGGGCGAGCTGGTTGGCGCGCGCGTCCAGTTGCCCATGGGTCAGGGTCTGTCCATCGATGGTCAGCGCCAGCGCGTCGGGGGTCTGGCGCGCTTGTTCGGCGATGCGCCAGTGCACGCATCCGGTTCCGGCACCGTGGTCGGCCACGCGGTACCAGTCTTGCTGCGTCAGGCGCTGCTGGGCGGCGTCAAGCAACGGCAACTCACCGATACGTTGTTGCGGCGTCTCGACAATGCCTTGCAGCAGGTTCTGCCAGTGATGGGCCAGGCGTTCGATGGTCTGCGCTTCGAAAAGGTCGGTGGCGTAGGTCAGCTCGGCGGCCAGGCCCTGCTCGGTTTCATAGGTGCCCAGGGTCAGGTCGAACTGGGCGGTGCGCCCTTCCCACACCAGGTCCTCGATGCTCAGCTGTGGCAGCTGCAACTGCCGGTCCTGGGTATCGCCGGCCGTCTGGTGGTTGAACATGACCTGGAAGATCGGGCTGTGGCTCAGGCTGCGTTCCGGTTGCAGGGCTTCGATCAACTGCTCGAAGGGCAAGTCCTGATGAGCCTGGGCGGCCATGGCCGCCTGCTTGACCTGATGGAGCAAACGATCGAACGGCAGATGTCCATCGACATCGGCGCTGAGCACCTGGGTGTTGACGAAAAAGCCGATCAGGCCCTCGGTCTCGACCCGGTTGCGGTTGGCCACGGGCACGCCGACGCGGATCTGCGGCTGGCCACTGTAGCGGTGCAGCAAGGCCTGGAACGACGCCAGCAGCACCATGAACAGACTGGCCCCTTCACGCTGGGCCAATTGTTTGAGCGCCGTGCCCAGTCCCGGCGACAGGTTCAGGTCCAGGCGCGCACCGCGAAAACTCTGCACGGGTGGGCGTGGGTGATCGAGGGGCAGCTCTAAAACTGGTTGTTCGCCACCCAGGGTCTGGCGCCAATAGGCCAGTTGCCGCTCGCGCTCACCGGCCTCGAGCCAGTGGCGCTGCCAGATGGCGTAGTCGGCGTACTGCACGGTCAGCTCCGGGAGCGCCAGTGGCTGGCCGGCAGTGTCCGCAGCGTAATGGCGGACCAGCTCATCCACCAGCACCTGCATCGACCAGCCATCGGAGATGATGTGGTGCTGGATCAGCGCCAGCACATGGTCGTCTTCGGCGATTTGCAACAGTGAAACCCGCAGCAGCGGCCCCTGGCGCAGATCGAATGGGCGCGCGCTTTGCGCCTCGACGAAGGCCTTGATGCTGTCGTCCTGGCTGGCCGGCGAACCGGCGGGCAACGCGTGGACCGCAATACGCAGCGGCATGTGCGGGTGGATGACCTGCACGGCCTGCTCGCCATGCTCGATGAAAGTGGTGCGCAAGCTCTCGTGGCGCTCGACCAGGGCGTTGAAGCTGCGCTCCAGGGCGGCCACGTCCAACGGCCCCTTGAGGCGCAGGGCACTGGGGATGTGATAGGCCGAGCTGTGCGGGTCCATCTGCCACAGGAACCACTGGCGTTCCTGGGCATAGGACAGCGCGATGTGTTCAAACCCGGAGCGCACCTCGGGGATCGGCAGGTTGGCCGGCGAGACGCCTTCTTCAAGCATTTTTTCCAGGTACAGCCGGCGTTTGTCCAGCGGCAGAGTGATAAAGCGCTTGGCAATCCTCAAAGCAACACTCTTATCCATCAGACTTCCTCCATTTCATCAAGCAGGGCTTCCAGCTTGTTCAGTTTCTGTTCGTTGATTGGCCCGTCCCCGATGTCCAGTTGCGCGACAAAGTCCCTCAGGACGGGGTGCTGGAAAATCAGTTGCGGGGTCAGGCTCAGCCCCAATTCGAGGGCCAGACGCGAGACGGCATTGACCGCCAGCAGCGAATGGCCGCCCAGCTCGAAGAAGTGATCGTTCAAACCCACGCGTTCCACCGTGAGCACCTGGGCCCAGATCGCCGCGACCTGCTGCTCGAGTTCACTGGCCGGCGCGACATAACCGGTTTGCAGCAAGCCGGTCTCCGGGGCCGGCAAGGCCTTGCGGTCGAGCTTGCCGTTGGGGGTCAGCGGCAGTTGATCGAGGAACAGCAGATGGGCCGGAATCATGTAGTCGGGCAAGTGTTCCCTGAGACCGGCCTTGAGCTGATCGCGCAGGGCTCGCTGCGCTTCGGTGGCGTCCAGGTT
The DNA here is from genome assembly GCF_036961705.1 of Pseudomonas sp. 3JA. Taxonomy (NCBI): domain Bacteria; kingdom Pseudomonadati; phylum Pseudomonadota; class Gammaproteobacteria; order Pseudomonadales; family Pseudomonadaceae; genus Pseudomonas; species Pseudomonas sp. 3JA. The sequence continues at coordinate 24,860 of NZ_JBAMDJ010000048.1, read as the reverse complement.
CAGCGCTGGGGCGACCACGTAGGCCACCAGTTGCTGGCCACCCGCCGCGTCCTGGGCCAGGACGGCCACCTCACGCACCTCGGGTTGTTGCAGCAGCCGCGCTTCGATTTCCCCCAGCTCGATACGGAAGCCGCGGATCTTCACCTGATGGTCGATCCGGCCCTGATATTCGAGCACGCCATCGACGCGATAACGGCTCAGGTCGCCAGTGCGATACAAGCGCTCGCCGTTGCTGGAAAACGGGTTGGGCACGTACTTCTCGGCGGTCATCGCGGCACGGCCGAGGTAGCCACGGGTGATGCCCGCGCCGCTCAGGTACAGCTCGGCCGAGACGCCTTGGGGCACCGCTTGCAAGTCACTGTCCAGCAGGTAGCTGGCGGTGTGCTTGAGGGGTCGGCCGATGTTTGCCGTGCCGCCGGAAGTGCGGCGGGTCCAGGTGGAATAGGTGGTGTCTTCCGATGGGCCGTAGAGGTCGTAGACGTGCTTGCTCCCACACTGGTACAGCGCCTCCACCAGGCTCTGCTTCAACGGCTCACCGGCCAGGTTGATGATGCGCACGCTGGCCGGGATTTCACCGCTGCGCTGCAACGCACCAATGGCCGACGGCACGGTGTTGACCAGGCGCACCTGATCCCGGGCCGGCAGGTGCGGCAACTCCAACGCGTTACGAGCGATGATCAGCGAGCCGCCATTGGCCAGAGTCACGAACAGCTCCCACACCGACAAGTCGAAACACACGGAAGTCGATGCGAGCACGCCTTGGATATCGTCGCGGCTGTAGACCGATTTCGACCAGTCGATCAGCGCCAGCACGTTGCGATGGGCAATCGCCACGCCCTTGGGCTGGCCGGTGGAGCCAGAGGTGTAGATCACGTAGGCGAGGTTGTCTGGCATGACCTGGGTGTGGGGTGCGCTCAGCGGGTAGTGCGTCAGGTCGAGTTGATCCAGCACCAACACAACGGTCTCGGCCGCAACGGTCAGCGTCGCCGCCACCGCGTGCTCGGTCAGCAGCACCCGCGCACGGCTGTCGTCGAGCATGTAGGCCACACGTTCGGCCGGATAGTCCGGGTCCAGCGGGACGTAGGCGCCACCGGCCTTGAGCACCGCCAGCAAGGCGATCAGCAACTGCTCGGAGCGCGGCATTGCCACGCCTACCCGCACTTCCGGGCCCACCCCCAGCGCGATGAGTCTATGGGCCAGGCGATTGGCGCGACCGTCCAGTTCGCGGTAGCTCAGGCGCGTGTTGGCGAAAGTCACCGCCAGGGCATCTGGCGTGGCTTCGACCTGACGAGCGATCAGCTGGTGAATGCACAGCGCTTGCTCGAACGGGGCGTCCACCGGGTTCCAGTCATGGGTCAGGCGCTGATGCTCATCAAACTCAAGCATCGACAGTTCACCCAGGCAGCGTTCGCCATGGGCGCTCATCTGCCCCAACAGTTGCGCCAGGTGCGCCGCCAGTCGCGCCACGGTGGCGGGCTCAAAACTGGCCCGCTGGTAGCTCATGTGCACTGACAGCTGCCGATCAAGGCCCACCAACAGCGTCAACGGGTAATTGGTCTGCTCCTGGGTGGCCACCGGGCCGAAGCGCAGGCCGTCTGGCGCGCCTTGCTCCAAGGCTTGGGCAATCGGGTAGTTCTCGAACACCAGCAGGCTGTCGAACAGGGTTTCACCGCCCTGCCCGGCCCAACGCTGGATGTCCAGCAACGCGGTGTGCTCGAACTCCCGCAGCGCCAGGTTCTGCCCTTGCACCGCTTGCAACCAACTGTCCAGGGACTGTTCGGCCCGCGGGCTGGCGATCACCGGCAAGGTGTTGATGAACAGGCCGATCTGCTGCTCGATGCCGGGCAAATCCGCCGGGCGACCGGCGACCGTCGCACCGAAGGCCACCGTGTCTCGACCGGTGTAACGCTGCAACAGCAGCAGCCACGCTGCCTGCACCAAGGTGTTGACGGTGACTTTCGAGGCACGGGCAAAGGCTTCCAGGCGTCGGGTCAGCGCTTCGTCCAGCACCTGGACATGATCGCCGTAACCGGCCAGGGCCTCTGCCGGCTTCGCCATAACGTCGGCCAGGCGCGTCGGCGTCTCCAGGCGTTGCAGCGCAGGCGTCCAGAACGCTTCGCTGGTGGCCTCGTCCTGGCGTTGCAGCCAGGCAATGTAGTCGCGATAGCGCCCGGCCGGACGGGCCACGCTGTCACCCCGGTAATGCTGCAAGACTTCACCGAGCAACTGCGCGCTGCTCCAGCCGTCCATCAGGATGTGATGGTTGGTGTAGATCAGGTGATGACGGTCGGTGCCGGTGCGTACCAGCACCAGGCGCATCAGCGGCGCCCGGGTCAGGTCCACGCCTTGGGCACGTTCTGCATCGGCCAGGGCTTGCAGGGAGCCATCAATATCAGTGCGCCCGCTCCAGTCGAGCACACGGAACGGCACCTCGACCTGCCGCTGCACGATCTGCACCGGCTGCGCCAGGTCGCCCTGCCAGAAGAAGCCGCTGCGCAGGATGTCATGGGCATCGACCACGGCTTGCCAGGCGGCGCGGAAACGTTGCGGGTCGAGGCCCTCGACGTCGAGGCGCATCTGGTTGATGTAGTCGCCACTGCCCTGGCCGAGCAAGGAATGAAACAGCATGCCCTGCTGCATCGGTGACAGCGGGTAGATGTCGTCGATGGCCTGGGGCTGTTGCACCAGTATGTCCAGTTGCGCCTGGGTCAGCCGCGCCAGGGGGAAATCCGACGGCGTCACGCCACCGCTAGTGCTGTCGCAGCAATGGGCGATGAGCGCAGTGAGCTCCTGTACATAGTCGTCGGCCAGGCGCTGGATGGTCGCGACGTTGAACTTGTCGCCACTGAAGGTCCAGCTCAAGTCCAGCTCGCCGCCAAACACTTGGCCGTCGAGGGCCAGCGGGCTGCCCAGCGGGCCGTGCAGATTCACTTCTTCGCCGCCGCGCTCGGTGGTTGGCACGAACAAGGCCTCGTCGGCCCCATCGAAACTGCCGTCGAACTGGCCGAGGTAGTTGAAGGTCAGTTGCGGTTTCGGCAAGGCTTGCAGGGTCTGGCGCGCAGAGTCATCGGCCAGGTGCGCCAAGGCGCCGAAGCCAATGCCTTTGTTGGGGATGGCGCGCAGTTGTTCCTTGATCTGCTTCAGCGAGACGCCGAGATCAGCAGCCGGGGTCAGCTTCGCGGGGAACAGGCTGGTGAACCAGCCGACGGTACGGCTCAGGTCGACGTGGTCGAACAGATCTTCGCGACCGTGGCCTTCGAGTTGCACCCACACGCTGTCGTCCCCAGTCCAGCGCACCATCACCCGCGCCAGCGCGGTCAGTAGCAGGTCGTTGATCTGGGTGCGATACGCCGCCGGGGCTTGTTGCAACAGTTGCCGGGTGAGGGTTTTATCGAGTGCCGTGCGAATCGTCACGGCTTGGCCGTGTTGCTGCCCACCCTGAGGATTATCCCAAGGCAACCCCGCCGAGGCGCCTTGCAACTGTTGCTGCCAAAAGCCCAGCTCAGCCTGCAAGGGTGCGCTGGCAGCGTAGTCCTGCAATGCGGCGGTCCAGGCTTTAACCGCGCTGGTCTTGGCCGGCAGTTGCAGCGCTGCGCCCGCGAGTATCTGCCGATAAGCGCTTTGCAGGTCTTCGAACAGAATCCGCCAGGACACCCCGTCCACCACCAGGTGATGCACGATCAGCAGCAGCCGCTGCGTGCCGTCGGCGAGGTTCGCCAGCAGCCCGCGAAGCAGCGGCCCGCCATCCAGTTGCAGGCTGCGCTGGGCCCGGTTGCCCAGCACTTCCAGCTCGGCGAGATCAGCAACGTTGGCCTGCCACAGTAGCGTGCCAGCGGCCTGCGCCTCGACGTCACGGTAACGCGCGGTCCAGCCTTCGCCCTGCTCGATAAAGTCCAGGCGCAAGCTGTCGTGGTGCTCGATCAGCGCGCCCAAGGCCTGCTCCAGCGCCTGTGCATCCAGCGCTTGCGTCGGCTTGAGCATCACCGATTGGTTCCAGTGATGACGGTCCGGGATCGGTTGGGCGAAGAACCATTGATGGATCGGCAGCAGTGCGGTTTCGCCGGTCACGGGTTGCTGGTCGATCGGTTGCAGCGGCGCGCCCGTCTGGACCACGGCGGCCAGGGCCTCGATGGTCTGGTGCTGGAACAGATCCTTCGGCGTGAATTGGATACCGACCTGGCGGGCGCGACTGACCACCTGGATCGAGACGATGGAATCGCCGCCCAGTTCGAAGAAGTTGTCCTGCAGGCCGACTTGCCCAAGCTTGAGCACGTCCTGCCAGATGGCCGCCAGTTGCAGCTCCAGCGGGCTGCGCGGCGCCACGTAGGTTTGCTGCAATTGGCTGACGTCGGGCTTGGGCAGGTTCTTGCGGTCGAGCTTGCCGTTGGGGGTCAGCGGCAAGCGTTCAAGCAGCAGCAGATAGGCCGGGACCATGTGCGCTGGCAGGGTCGCCTTGAGCTGTTCGCGCAGGTGCTCGGCGAACGCCTCACGCGGGGCCGCCGACGCATCGGCCACCACATAGGCCACCAGACGCTTGCCACTGCCAGCCGGGCCTTCCTGGGCCACGACGACCGTTTCGCGCACGCCATCCAGGGCTTGCAGGCTGGCCTCGACTTCGCCCAGTTCGATGCGGAAACCGCGGATCTTCACTTGGTTGTCGATACGGTCCAGGTAATCGAAAGTGCCGTCGGCGCGTTGGCGCACCAGGTCGCCGGTGCGGTACAGCAAGCCGCCTTCCGCGCTGAACGGATCAGCGACAAAGCGCTCGGCCGTCAGCCCCGGGCGGTTCAGGTAACCCCGGGCCAGGCCGCTGCCGCCCAGGTACAACTCGCCGGCCACGCCTTGGGGCAGCAGGTTCAAGTCAGCATCCAGCACGTAGGCGCTGCGGTCGCCGATGCGGCTGCCGATGGGCGCATACGCGGCGCCGCACGTCACGTCACGGCCGGCCTTCCAGATCAGCGGCGTGACCACGGTTTCGGTCGGGCCGTAGCCGTTGATGATGAAGTCCGGATCGAGGGCGCGCTTGACCCGTTCGAAACTGGCGTTGGGCACCGCATCGCCGCCGAAGCAATAGATGCGCACCCTGGGCGGGTTGCCTTCGCGCTCGGCGTGTTCGGCCAGTTGTTGCAGGTACACCGGCGGGAACGCCACCACGGTCACGCCATGCTCGCGCATCGCGTCGTAGGTTTGCTCCGGGGTCCACAGGCTGTCGTCGCGAATCAGCAGCGAGGCGCCGTGGGTCAGGCTGGTGAGCCAGCGTTCGTGGGCACCGTCGAAGGCGAAGGACATGAAATGGAATTCGCAATCACTGCCCTGCATTTCATAGCGCTCGCCGATGGCCTGGCAGTGCATCGCCAGCGGCCCATGGGCCACGCTCACCCCCTTGGGATTGCCGGTGGAGCCGGAGGTGTAGATCACGTACGCCAGGTTCTGTGGATCGACCTGAATGGACGGGGTTTCCACTGGCTGCTGGCTCAGATCCAGACGGTCGAGTTCCAGCACCTGTGCGGCACGTTCCAGGGGCAACTGCGCCGACACGCGAGAATCGGTGAGCAACAGCGCCAGCCCCGAATCCTCGATCAGGTACGCCAGGCGTTCACGAGGGTAGCTGGTGTCCAGCGGCACGTAGGCAGCGCCGGCCTTGAGCACCGCCAGCAGCGCGACGATCACCCCTTCGCTGCGCGGCAGGGCCACGCCGACGCGGGTTTCCGGGCCCACGCCACGGGCGACCAGTGCATGAGCCAGTTGGTTGGCCCGACGGTCGATGTCGCCGTAGCTGAAACGTTGTCCATCGAAGATCACCGCGGTGCTGTGCGGTTTCAGCGCCGCCAGATGGGCGATGCGCTGATGCACGGCGATGTCGGTCGGGTACGGTTGCGGGTAGTTGGCAGCCTGTTGCGCCCGGTGTTCCTCATCGTTGGCCAGGGCGATCTCGCCGAGGCGACGCTCGGCGGATTCGGCAAACCGTTCCAGCAGGTGCAGCAATTGCGCACTCAAGCGCTCGATGGTCGCGACGCTGAAATGCGCCTGGTCAAAACTCATGTGCAGCGCCAGCGTCTCGCCCAAGGTCACGCCCAGGGTCAGCGGGTAATGCGTCTGATCCTGGTTGGCGACTTCGCCGAACACCACGCCTTGGGCGGTGCCACGTTGCAACGCCGCGGAGATCGGGAAGTTTTCGAACACCAGCAGGCTGTCGAACAGCGCTCCCCCGCCCTGCCCGGCCCAGCGCTGGATGTTTGCCAGCGGTGTGTGCTCGAACTCGCGCAAGCTCAGGTTCCGGGCTTGCACGGCGGCCAACCAGGCAGCGACCGTCTGGTCCGGACGCGAGCCTGCGATCACTGGCAAGGTGTTGATGAACAGGCCGACCTGTTGTTCGATGCCAACCAGTTCTGCCGGTCGCCCGGCCACGGTGGTGCCGAACGCCACGCAGTCGCTACCCGTGTAACGCTGCAACAGCAGCAGCCACGCCGCTTGCACCAAGGTGTTGACGGTGACTTTCTGCTGGCGGGCGAATGCGTTGAGACGGCCCGTGCGCGGCGCATCCAGCGTGTAATGCCTGAGCGCGTGAGCGCTTTCGCTGCGCACTTCAGCACTCGCCGCGGCGGCGTTTGCGAGCAGCGTCGGCTCCTGGAGATCGGCCAGTTGCCCCAGCCAGAACGTTTCGCTGAGGGCTGTGTCCTGGCGCTGCAACCATTGGATGTAATCGGCGTAGCGGCTGACCGGACGCGGCGGCTGTTGACCGGCGTAGCGTTGCAGCACTTCGCCAAGCATCTGCGCGCTGCTCCAGCCGTCCATCAGGATGTGATGGTTGGTGAAAATCAGGTGATGACGCTCATCGCTCAGCTGAATCAGCGTGACCCGCAGCAGTCCGGCCTGAGTCAGGTCGAACCCCTTGGCCAGGTCGGCGGCGGTGAAATCCTTGAGGGCCTGGGCGACATCATGGCGCCCGCGCCAATCGAGCAGGGTGTAAGGCAGCGCCAGGCGGCGATGGATGATCTGCAACTGCTCCTGCAACTCACCCTGCCAGATGAAGCCGCTGCGCAGGATCTCATGGGCGTCCATGGTCGCCTGCCACGCGGCGCGGAAACGCTCGGGGTCGAGGCCATCGACATCCACGCACAGTTGGTTGATGTAGGTGCCGGTGCCCTGCTCGTACAAGGTGTGGAACAGCATGCCTTGCTGCATCGGCGACAGTGGGTAGATGTCCTCGATAGCGGCAGCCGGCACTGGGATCGCGTCCAACTGCGCCTGGGTGATACGCGCCAGCGGGAAATCCGACGGCGTGACGCCCATGGCATCGGCCAGGCAACAATGGTCGATCAGCGCTTCCAGTTCGCGGGCATAGTCATCGGCTAGACGGGCGATGGTCGCCTCGTTGAATTGCTCACTGCTGAACGTCCAACGCAAATCAAGCTCGCCGTCATAGACCTGACCCTCGACGCCCAGCCCGTTGTCCAGCGGCGCATCGAGGCTCTGCTCGAGCCCGGCGCTTTCGCCCGCAGGGCTGAACAGCGCGCCCTCGCTGGCATCGAAACTGCCGTCGAACTGGCCGAGGTAATTGAAGGTGATGCACGGCAATGGCAAGGCCTTGAGACAGGCTTGTGCCGCGTCGTCGCCCAGGTAGCGCAGCACACCAAAACCAATGCCCTTGTTCGGGATCGCCCGCAGCTGTTCCTTGATCTGCTTGATCGCGGCGCCCACGCGGTCGGCCGGGGTCAGGCGCACCGGGAACAGGCTGGTGAACCAGCCGACCGTACGGGTCAGATCGACGTCGCTGAACAGCTCTTCGCGGCCATGGCCTTCCAGTTGGATCAGGGTGTCGGCATGCCCGGTCCAGCGGCAGATCACCCGCGCCAGGGCGGTCAGCAGCAGGTCGTTGACCTGGGTGCGATACGCCGCGGGGGCCTGTTGCAGCAGTTGCTGGGTGAGGGTTTTGTCGAGTCGGCTGTGCAGCACTTTTGCGTATCGGCTTTGCCGGCTGCCTTGGGGATTGTCCCAGGGCAGATCCATCATGGCGCCTTGCAGTTGTTGCTGCCAGAAGGTCAATTCGGCGCGCAGCGTTTCAGTGCTCGCGTAGGCCTGCAGATGTTCGCCCCAGGCCTTGTAGGCGCTGGTCTTGGCCGGCAACCGGAGGGTGGCTCCGGCACTGGCCTGTTGATAAGCCCGTTGCAGGTCTTCGAGCAGGATGCGCCACGACACGCCGTCCACGGCCAGGTGGTGCACGGCCAATAACAGACGCTGGCTGCCATCGGCCATGTTCGCCAGTACCCCACGCAGCAGCGGGCCCTTTTGCAGGTCGAGGCTGCGCTGGGCCTTGGCACAGAGGTCTTGCAGCTCAGCGGCGCTCAGGTTGTCCGCGGTCCACAGCAGCTCGGGGTCGATCGCAATCGGCGCCACGTCGGCACGCCAGCCCATCGGGGTTTCGGTAAAGCGTGAACGCAGGGCATCGTGATGCGCCAGCAGTGCGTTGAGCGCCTGGAGCAGCGCCGGTGCCTGCAACGGCAGATGGCTGCGCAACAAGACGGCCTGGTTCCAGTGGTGGCGCTGGGCAATGGTGTCCTCGAAAAACACCTGCTGGATGGGCAGCAACGGCAGCTCGCCGCTGACCGGCCCTTGATCGATCTGCAGGCCACTGCCGCCCTGCTGCGCGACGCTCGCCAGGCCTTGTATGGTTTGATGCTGGAACAGGTCACGGGGGGTGAAATGGATCCCCGCCTGTCGCGAACGGCTGACCACCTGGATCGAGATGATCGAGTCGCCGCCCAGCTCGAAAAAGTTGTCGGTCAGGCCGACCTGTTCAAGCTTGAGCACGTCCTGCCAAATGGCCGCGATGCCTCGTTCCAGCTCACTGCGGGGCGCGATGAAGGCTTGCTGCAGCTGGCTGGCATCGGCTGAAGGCAAGGCCTTGCGGTCGAGCTTACCGTTGGGGCTCAGCGGCAATTGCGCCAGGAACAGCAATTGCGTGGGCACCATGTAATCCGGCAGGTGATCCTTGAGCTGCGCCTTCAGGGTGTCCCGCGCCGCGCCCCGCACCTCGGCCGAGGCCGACACCAGCGATGCATCCTGGGGCACCACGTAGCCCACCAGTTGCAGGCTGCTGCCACCCTGCACCGCCAGCACGACGGCTGCGTTTACCGCGTCCAGTTCCAGCAGGCGTGCTTCGACTTCGCCCAGCTCGATGCGCAAACCGCGGATCTTTACTTGATGATCAACGCGCCCGACGTATTCGATCTGGCCCAAGGTGTTGAAACGTGTCAGGTCGCCGGTGCGATACAGGCGCGCGCCGGTGGTGGAAAACGGATCGGGAATGAACCGTTCGGCGGTCAAACCCGGACGCTGGAAGTAACCGCGCGCCAGCAGCTCGCCGCCAATCAGCAGCTCGCCGACCACGCCCACCGGCGTGGGCTCAAGGTGCCCATCGAGCAGATAGGTATGCCGGCCTGGAAGCGGTTGACCAATGGGCAACGTCAGCGGCAGCGGCCGGCGATTGAAGACGTAATCGCTGCAATCAAGGGTGGTGGCGGTGACCGTGGCTTCGGTCGGGCCGTAGGTGTTGAGCAGCTTGACCCGCTCAAGCCCGGCCCGGCGCCAGGCCTGCACGCCTTCGGGCGGCATCGCCTCGCCACCGCTGTGCACCTGGCGCAGCGCGGCATAGTCACGCGGGCCGGCAGCGGCGAACTCCTTGGCGATCATGTTCCAGTAGGCGGTGGTCAGGTCCATGACCGTGATGCCCTGCTCGACGATGTGGCGGTACAGGGTTTCGCTGTCCCACACCTCGTTGCCACGCAGCAGCACCGAGGCGCCGCAGGTCAGCGGCCCGAACAGTTGCTCGCCAAAGGCATCGAAGTTGAACGTGGCGAATTGCAGCACGCAGTCGGCACTGCTCAAGCCGTAATAGTGCTGCGAGGCGAACGCATGCTTGCTCAGCGCGCCGTGGCTGATGCCGACGCCTTTCGGGCGCCCGGTCGAGCCGGAGGTGAACATGACGTAGGCCAGGCTGTCGGCCCACACCTGGCGTTGCAAATTGCCGGGCTCAGTGTCTTCCCAAGACGGGCTCTGATCCAGGCACAAGCAACGCACGCCCTCGGGCACAGGCAGGCGTTCAAGCCAATGGCTTTGGGTCAGGAGCAGGCGACTGGCGCTGTCTTGAATCATGAACCGCAGGCGATCAACCGGGTACTGAGGGTCCAGCGGCACGTACGCACCACCGGCCTTGAGCACGGCAAGAATGGCGATCACCAGTTCCAGGCTGCGGTCGACGGCAATGCCCACCAGCACATCAGGACCGACACCCGCCGCCACCAACGTGCGCGCCAGGCGATTGGATCGGGCGTTGAGCTGGCCATAGGTCAATCGTTGTCCATCGCAGATCAAGGCGATGGCGTCCGGGCCGTGTTCAGCTTGCGCCTCGAACAGTTCGTGCACCGGGCGCTCGCTCGGCCAGGTCGTGTCGTGGCGCCCCCACTCAGTCACCAACTGCCGGTATTCAGCCGGCGCCAGCAACGCGAGTTCGCCGACCCGCTGCTGTGGGTCGGCGACGATGTTGCGCAACAGCAGCGTCCAGTGCCGCGCCATGCGCTCGATGGTTTCGGGGTTGAACAAATCACTGGCGTAGGTGAACGCGGCATGCAATTGGCCGCCCTTTTCGTAGGTGTCCAGGCTCAAGTCGAACTGGGTGCTGCGCGATTCCCACTCGATGACACCCAGCTCCAGACCGCTGCCGACTTTCAGCGTGGTGACGTCGGCCACCTCCGGCTGGTGGTTGTACATCACCTGGAACAATGGGTTGTAGCTCAGGCTGCGCTCAAGCTTCAGCGCCTCGACCAGTCGTTCGAAGGGCAGGTCCTGGTGGGCCTGGGCGCCGAGGGCGGTTTCCTTGACGTCACGCAACAGGTCGCCAAGGCGGGCCTGGCCATCCACTTGCACCCGCAACACCTGGGTGTTGACGAAGAAACCGATCAGCCCTTCGATTTCCTGGCGGTTGCGGTTGGCGACCGGAACCCCGACCCGCAGGTCGTCTTGTCCGGTGTAACGGTGCAGCAGGACACTGAAGGTACCCAGCAACAGCATGAACAAGGTCACCCCCTGTTGCCGGGCTACGCCGCGCAGTTGCTCGACCAGCTCGGCCTCCACCACCTGTTCCAGGCGACGACCGCGATAGCTCGGCAGCATCGGGCGTGGGTAGTCGAGGGGCAGCTCCAACACCGGATGCTCGTCGCCCAGTTGCGCTTGCCAGTAATCGAGTTGCCGCTGCAGCTCGCCGGCCTCCAGCCAACGCCGTTGCCACAGGGCGTAGTCGCTGTACTGGATGGGCAAGTCGGCCAACTGCGGTGCAACGCCTGCCTCATGGGCGTCGTAGAAACGGATGAACTCATCGATCAACACGTTCATGGACCAGCCATCGGAAACGATGTGGTGCAGGGTCAGCAGCAGCACGTGCTCCTGCTCATCGAGCTTGAGCAATTCGACCCGTAGCAACGGGCCGCAGGCCAGGTCGAAGGGCCGCATCGACTGGGCCTCGGCGGCCAGGCGAACCGCCTGCTCGCGCTCGTCGGCCGGCATGGCACTGAAGTCCGCGTGGTCGATCACCAGTGGCGCGCTGGCCGGCACCTGCAGGAGACGGTCGTCGGCCTGGCGCTGGAACACCGTGCGCAGGGTTTCATGCCGCGCCACCAGACTGGCGAAGGCTTGCTCCAGGGCCGGCAGGCTCAACACACCGCTAAGCCGCACCGCCCCGGGCAGGTTGTAGGCGCCACTGTCCGGCTCCAGTTGCCAAAGGAACCACATGCGCTGCTGGGCATAGGACAAGGCCTGGCGATCCTCGGCCTCGACGCCCTGGGGGATGGGAAAACCGCTGAACTCCACGCCCTCCTTGGCCAGCGCCGCGAGGAACATCCGGCGCTTGTCCAGGGGCAACCCGATAAACCGGCGAGCAAGTTTCAAGGCGTCTTCAGCATTCATTTCTGGGGTATCCGGAATCAGTGGGCACAAGGCACAAAGGCAAGTCGTCCCTATGAAACGAATGCAGACCGGAAAAATTAGCGTTTGGGAATTTGTATCAGGAAGAGCATCCCGACATGCAACAGACCGCCCACAGTGTGGCGAGGGGATTTATCCCCGCTGGGCTGCGAAGCAGCCCCAAAATCTGGCAACTCGGTATGTCAGGTTAATTGAGGTTGTTTTTTTGAGGGGCTGCTGCGCAGCCCAACGGGGATAAATCCCCTCACCACAAAAGCAGGTTATTTGTGCATCAGTGGATCAGGCGCTGATGGCCAACCCATGCCGCCGATGATGCACGCTCAACTGATCCTTGATCAGCCGCAACACCTTGGCCTCGTGCTCATGAATGAAGAAGTGCCCACCGGCCAGCATGTCCACCGAAAAGCTGCCCGTGGTTTCCCGGCGCCAGCCAATCAGTTGCTCCGTGGTGGCCTTGTCGGCGGCGCCACCGAGCACATGCACCGGGCAGTTGAGCGGCGGTCGGATTCGCGGCTGGAAACGTCCGCACAGCAGGAAGTCGGCTCGCAGGACCGGCAAGGTCAGGGCCATCAGCTCTTCGTTGGCCAATATTTCCTCGCTGGTACCGTTGAGGGTGCGCAGTTGCTCGATCAGCTCAGCGTCGGTTTTCGGTTCGGCGAAACCGCGGTCGTAGTCGGCCCGCATCGTCGGTGCCGCGGTGCCGGACGCAAACAGCGCCACCGGTTCCGGGCAGCCGAGTTCACGCAGGGCATGGCCGATCTCGCAGGCCAGCAGCGCACCCAGGCTGTGGCCGAACAAGGCGTAAGGGGCCTGGAGCGTCGCGGACAACTCCCGCGCCAGTTGCATCGCCAACGGCCCCATGTCGGTGTGCAGCGGCTCGTCGAAGCGCGCCCCGCGCCCCGGCAGTTCCACCGGTTGCACATGCAGCCACTGCGGCAATGTGCGCCGCCAACGGCTGTACACCATCGCGCTGGCGCCGGAATAAGGCAGGCACAGCAGGGTCAGTTGGGTCACTGCGGTTTTCTCCGATCGGTCGTGTAGGGAAGATAACGAAATCGTAACCTACAGAATTAGTCAAAACCGTTACGTTCGCTACATCGTCTTCGCCCGACCTTATACTGACGGCACCTCGACTCACTGCGCCGCACAGGAGAACGCCATGGGCTGGTCCGCCAAGCAATACGTCACCTTCGAACAGGAACGCACCCGTCCGTCCCGGGACCTGCTCGCCGCCATTCCCCCCACACAGGCCCGTTCGGTGATCGACCTGGGGTGTGGCCCGGGCAATTCCACCGAACTGCTGGTGGAACATTTCAGCGGCGCCACGGTGCGCGGCCTGGACAGTTCCAGCGACATGGTCGAGGCCGCACGCAAACGCCTGCCCGCCGTGGCGTTCGACACCGCCGACATCGGCCAATGGGATGAACCCGGGCCGTTCGACGTGATCTTCGCCAACGCCGTGCTGCAATGGCTGCCCGACCACGCCACCCTGCTGCCCTCGCTGGTGGGCAAACTCGCCCCCGGTGGCAGCCTGGCGATCCAGATGCCCGACACCCTGCACCAGCCCTCCCACCGCCTGATGCGGGAAATCGCCGCCAACGGCCCGTGGGCCAGTCAACTGGCCGGGGCGGCTGATTCACGGACCGAGGTAGAGGACGCCAGCATCTATTACGCGATTCTCAAGCCCCACTGCAGCCGCGTCGATGTGTGGCGCACCACCTACCATCACCCCCTGGCCGGTGGCGCCGCAGGCGTGGTGGAGTGGTTCAAGGGCAGCGGCTTGCGCCCGTTTCTCGAACCGCTGGATGAGGCGCAACGCGAGCAGTACCTGGCGCAGTACCTCAAGGCGATCGAACAGGCTTATCCCGCCCTGGACGATGGCACCGTGCTGCTGCCGTTTCCCCGGGTGTTCATGGTCGCGACGCGCTAGGGCGACGGTCGATGACGCAGCGATGGGGGCTAAATTTATGCTCCGGGCCCTCGTTACCTGCTAAGACCAAAAACCCGCAAGAGTGACCGCCGTGGACCTGCAAACCATCCTGGGCAAGCTGTTCGCCAATGCCGGCGCCGTTGGTATCGAAGGCGTCTTCCAATTCGTGTTCGGCCCGCACCAGGTGTACTGGTCCGAGGTCAAGGCCAGCAGTCGCACCCAGGCGGGCCGCCACAGCAGCCCCGACGTCACCATCGAGGTGGCGGAAAAGGACTTCCTCGGGATCATGGCCGGCATGGCCAATGTCGAGGAACTGTTCGCCAGCGGGCGCCTGAAGATCGGCGGCAACATGGGCCTGGCGACGTTGCTGCCGCAGATCATCGACCATGCCCGGCATGGCGGTGGCGTGGTGGAAAAGGTCGACATGAACAAGCGCTACCCCACCCCGTCGCGCTTCAGCGAAAAACTCACCGCCAGCCTGCCCACTCAACGCAGCGTCGAGCGTCGTCCTCGCAGTGAGCTATCGGTGCAGGAGTTTCAAGCACGCTACCTGCCCCATGGCATTCCGGTGGTTATCAGCGATGCCTTGCAGGACTGGCCGTTGTTCAAGCTCAGCCGCGAGGAGTCCCTGGTGCATTTTGCCGAACTGCAAGGCATCACCCGCCACGGCGACTACGTGAAAAAGACCTTCTCTACCGAACGGGACTTCCGCTCCACGTCCATGGCCGACTTCATCGCCTCCCTGGACAGCCCGGCGACCAAGGGCGCCGACGGCGAACCACCGGCCTACATGGGCAACAACATCCTGCCGGCGCAATTGATGGAGCAGATCCAGTACCCGCCCTATTTCGACCCGTCGCTGTTCATCCCACCGCGCATCTGGATCGGCCCCAAGGGCACCCTGACGCCGCTGCACCGCGACGACACCGACAACCTGTTCGCCCAGGTCTGGGGCCAGAAAACCTTCACCCTCGCCGCGCCTCACCACCGCGAGGCCCTGGGCACCTGGTCCACGGCGCCCCAAGGTGGGCTGGACGGCTGTGATTTCAACCCGGACGCGCCGGACTACCAACGCTTCCCCCACGCTCGCGACGTGACCTTCCTGCGCGTGACATTGGAGGCTGGGGATTTGCTGTTTTTGCCGGAAGGCTGGTTCCATCAGGTGGAGTCAGTGTCGACGTCGTTGTCGGTGAACTTCTGGGTGAATTCGGGGCGGGGTTGGTAGCGGTCAAACACTACTTGTGTGAACACAGACCTGTGGCGAGGGAGCTTGCTCCCGCTGGGCTGCGAAGCAGCCCCAAAACATGACACCTCGATCATTCAGGTAGATTGAGATTACCTTTGGAGGGCCTGCTGCGCAGCCCAGCGGGAGCAAGCTCCCTCGCCACAGGTTTAGCGTCCGTATGTGGCTGAAGTGTGAAGATCGCTTCACCCAAGTGAACTCCAACCACCTCACATCAGTCAGCAGGTAAAGCCCTCCACTCAAGGTGCTAAGCCCATGCAGATATCCCTCGCCCGACAGGTTGCCCTGGTCACCGGTGCCAGCTCCGGCATTGGCGCAGGCGCGGCCAGGGCCTTGGCAGACGCGGGTGCCGCGGTGGTACTCAACTACCACTCCAGCGAAGGCCCGGCGCAAGACCTGGCCCGTGAAATCAACGCCAACGGCGGCCGCGCCATCGCCGTCGGGGCCGATGTGTCGAAAGAGCCGGACGTCGAGCGGCTGTTCGCCCAGACCCTCGAAGCGTTTGGCGCGCTGGATATCCTGGTCGCCAACTCCGGCCTGCAAAAAGACGCCGCCACCGTCGACATGCGCCTGGAAGACTGGAACACCGTGATCGGCACCAACCTCACCGGCCAGTTCCTCTGCGCTCGTGCCGCCCTGCGGATTTTCACCCGCCAGGGCATTCGCCAGGGCGTGTCCCGGGCCGCCGGCAAGATCATCCACATGAGCTCGGTGCACCAGCGCATTCCCTGGGCGGGCCACGCCAATTACGCCGCGTCCAAGGGCGGGGTCGATCTGCTGATGCAGAGCCTGGCCCAGGAAACCAGCCACCAACGCATCCGCATCAACAGCATCGCCCCCGGCGCCATCCGCACGGCCATCAACCAGGACGCCACCGAGGGCGAGCAGGAACAGAAACTGCTGGAGCTGATTCCTTACGGTCGCGTCGGCGCTGTGGAGGACGTCGCCAACGCGGTGGTCTGGCTGGCCTCGGACTTGTCCGATTATGTGGTGGGCACCACGCTGTTCATCGATGGCGGGATGAGCCTTTATCCGGGGTTTCGCGGCAATGGCTGACCATGACGAACCGCAAAGCCTCATCGAGAACCACGGCATCATCGGCGACATGCGCAGCGCCGCGCTGGTCAATGACCAAGGCAGCATAGATTTTTTCTGCTGGCCGGAATTCGACAGCCCATCGATCTTCTGTGCGCTGCTGGATACGCCCGAAGCGGGCATTTTCCAACTGGCCCCGGACCTGCCGAATGCCCGCCGCCAGCAGATCTACCTGCCCGACACCAACGTGCTGCAAACCCGCTGGCTGAGCGACGGCGCCGTGGTGGAAGTCACCGACCTGCTGCCCATCGGTGACAGCGAGGATGATTTACCGGTGCTGATGCGCAAAGTGCACATGACCGTCGGCAGCGCGACGTTTCGCATGCGCTGCGCCGTACGGCATGACTACGCCCGGGCCGCCACCACTGCGCGCCAGGACGCTGCCCACATCTGTTTCGAGGCGCCGGGGCAACCGAGCCTGCGCTTATGCTCCGACCAGCCCATGACGCTGGACGGCAATGCGGCGGTGGCCGAGTTCACCCTGGCGCAGGGCCAGAGCGCCGAATTCCTGCTGGGTGGCATCGACGACCCGCGCCTTCAGGACGATGTCAGCGCGATTTGCCTGGAACGCACCCTGGCGTTCTGGCGCGGCTGGATCGGCCAGTCCACCTACCGCGGACGCTGGCGGGAAGTGGTCAACCGCTCGGCCCTGGCGCTGAAGCTGCTGACCTCGCGCAAACACGGCGCCATCCTCGCCGCCGCCACCTTCGGCCTGCCAGAAACCCGCGGCGGCGAACGCAACTGGGATTATCGCTACACCTGGATCCGCGACTCTTCCTTTACCGTCTATGCGTTCATGCGCCTGGGCTTCGTCGAAGAAGCCAACGCCTACATGCGCTGGCTGCGCGGTCGGGTCAGTGACTGCTGTGATCAACCGACCAAACTCAATATTCTCTACGGTCTGGACGGCAGGCTGGAACTGCCGGAAACCGAGCTGCCGCACCTGAGCGGCTTTGGCAACGCCCGACCGGTGCGCATCGGCAACCTGGCCTACAAACAGGTGCAGTTGGACATTTTCGGCGAGCTGATGGACGCGGTGTACCTGGTCAACAAATACGGCGAAGCGATCTCCCATCAAGGCTGGAAACACACCGTCGACGTGGTCGATCAAGTGTGCAAGGTCTGGCAGGACAAGGATGTGGGTATCTGGGAAATGCGCGGCGACAAACAGCATTTCCTGCATTCGCGGCTGATGAGCTGGGTCGCGGTGGATCGCGCCATCCGCCTGGCCGAAAAACGCTCCCTGCCCGCCCCGTTCGCCCGCTGGGACGAAACGCGCCAGGCCATCTACCAGGACATCTGGACGAACTTCTGGAACGACGAACACCAGCACTTCATCCAGCGCCTGGGCAGCACCGCCCTGGACGGCTCGATGCTGTTGATGCCGCTGGTGCGCTTCGTCAGCGCCCGCGACCCGCGCTGGCTCTCGACACTCGATGCCATCGAAAAAAACCTGGTGCGCGACGGCATGGTCTATCGCTACCGCAACGACGACAGCCCCATCGACGGCCTCAGCGGCATCGAAGGCTCATTCGCGGCCTGCTCGTTCTGGTACGTCGAATGCCTGGCCCGCGCCGGCCGCGTGGAAAAAGCCCAGCTGGAGTTCGAACAACTGCTGCGCTACGCCAACCCGCTGGGGCTGTACGCTGAAGAATTCGACAGCCACGGCTACCACTTGGGCAACACGCCCCAAGCCCTGACCCACCTAGCACTGATCAGCGCGGCGAGCTTCCTGGATCGCAAGTTGAGTGGGGAGAAGACTCATTGGCAGCCGTGAACTGAGTAGCCCTTCAGACTGGGCACAGTCCCTGTGGCGAGGGAGCTTGCTCCCGCTCGACTGCGTAGCAGGCGCAAAATCTTCCAGCCTCCAAAGAATCAGCGTCTGGTATGGGGGTCGCTTCGCAACCCAGCGGGAGCAAGCTCCCTCGCCACAGGGAAAGCGGTGCGCTGGCTATCGCGTTGAGTCGGCCAATTCGATGTCATCCAAAGCTCGATTGGCCAGCAACTTGGCCAGCTCGATCAACTGCTGAATCCCCAGCGCCACATGCCGCCGGGAACCTTCCAGATCGAACGTCAGATCACCGACCATGGCATCGGCCGATGCCAGGGTTTCGCTGAGGCTGGTCAGCACCGATTCGGTGTTTAGCCCGGGGACCACGGTGAAAACCTGGCCGTCCTGGGTATCGGGTTTGGTTGGGGTGGGAGACAGGTGAATGTTCAGCGCCCGGTCGGCGGCTTCGCGGAGTTTTTTTGTGTCGAGGGTGGTGTAGGCAGAAAGGTCTTCGGCGCGTGGAGGGTTGGGGGTGATCTTGACCATGATATGAATCTCCATTCGAAAGTGGAGTTCACCATTTCCGCGACCAAGCAGAGGGTGGCGAACTGTACGCAGGTTGGTCGACCAGGGAATGGAAACCCGGCAGGGCCCGAAGCCCTCCCACGCACAGTCAGCCATAAAGCAGACAGCCGCTCGCGCGGCACCGTGCGCCATTCTAAACCCGGGCGACCAAACCCGGTCGCTGATTTTGCAGCGACGAGCAAAGCCTATCCCCGCCCCTTCCGAGCCGGCAACCGACGCGACTCGTCAGAAAATTCCGGTTCACCTAATTTTTTGTAGGACACAAACCCCGTGGCGAGGGAGCTTGCTCCCGCTCGACTGCGTAGCAGGCGCAAAAATCGTGGGGTCGCTTCGCAACCCAGCGGGAGCAAGCTCCCTCGCCACAAGAGCATTGCAGTACCGGCTTCCCATTTATCGTGACGTCCCGTTAGAAGTTGCCAGCCCCGCCAACCCCTCCTAAGATCGATGCTCACGGGTGCAGCGGAGCTGCCCGATAAAAACCCGACTCAAGGACCTGACATGACCCATATCAAACGCCCCATCACCACCCCACCCCGAACAGGCCTGACCCGCGAAGACCTCTGGGAACGCCAGGACCGGGGCCTGATCAAATGCTGGGAAATCGGCCGCGACCGCGCGATGAAGTTTCCCGAACTGGCGCAACGCTGCCTGGAGGGTGAGTTGCCGGTACTGGGCTGGAAAGGTGGCGTCAGCCGCAGCCTGAAGAAAAACGAAAAATTCGGCTGTCTCAAGTACCTCGCCCAATGGCAGGGCCTGCGCGGTGAAGACCTGGACATCGACTTGACCCAGGAGCGCACCCTGACCTGCTCCAGCACGAACATGATCGTGACGTTCACGCCGGATCGGGCCAAATACGTGAACCAGGAACCCGCCTGACCGCAACCGAGCAATGCCGGAGGCCAACATGAACCTCGATCCCAAGGTCAACTTCGCAGTGACGCCGCTGTTGCGCATTGCCTACGAAGAACAGGGTCCCGCCAGCGGCGAGCCAGTCATCCTGCTGCACGGTTTTCCTTACGACCCCAGGGCTTTCGATGAAATCGCACCCGCCTTGGCCGAGCGTGGATATTGGGTCATCGTGCCCTACCTGCGCGGCTACGGCCCGACCCGGTTCAACAACCCGGACATCATGCGTTCCGGCCAGCAGGCGGCGTTGGCCCAGGACCTGCTGGACCTGATGCACGCACTCTCCATCCCCCAGGCGGCGCTGTGCGGCTACGACTGGGGCGGTCGGGCGGCGTGTATCGTCGCGGCGCTGTGGCCCGAGCGCGTTCGCTGCCTGGTGACCGGCGACGGCTACAACCTGCAGGACATTCCACGTTCCACGCAGCCGCTGGCCCCGGAAACCGAACATCGCCTGTGGTACCAGTACTATTTCCACACGGCGCGGGGTGTCGAGGGCCTGACCCAGAACCGACGTGAACTGTGTGAATTGCTCTGGCGCCTGTGGTCACCAACCTGGAAACGTGGCGCCGAACGGTATCCCCTCAGTGCTGCGTCGTTCGACAACCCGGACTTCGTCGACGTGGTGATCCACTCCTACCGTCATCGGTTCATGTACGCACCGGGCGACCCGACGCTGGAGTGGATGGAGGAACGGCTGGCGGCACAACCGGCCATCAGCGTGCCGAGCATTTCCCTGTGCGGTGCCGACGACGGCGTGGGGCCAGCGTCGGAACACGATGAAGACGCCGAACACTTCACAGGTTCTTACGAGCGCCGAGTGCTGGCCGGTGTCGGCCACAACATCCCACAGGAAGCCCCCGAGGCCACGCTCAAGGCATTGCTGGATCTGCTTGAGGGCTGACGGCGAATCGCTCGCGATAGGCCTGGGGTGTCACGCCCATGGCCCGCAGGAAACTGCGACGCAGGGTTTCTTCGCTGCCGAAGCCACATTGCACCGCCACCCGCTTGATCGACACAGCGGTGTCGGACAACAGGCGGCGAGCGGTTTCCACGCGAATCAACTCCACCGCCCGCGCCGGGGTCTGGCCAGTGTCGGCGCGATAGTGCCGCACAAAGCTGCGTTCGCTCATACCGACCTCGGCGGCCAGCCTCGACAGGCCCAGGTCGCGGGTGAGGTTTTCGGCGATCCAGGCATGCAGGTCATCAAACCGACTGCCCTGCTTTTGCAGCGACAACGTCACGCTGAACTGCGATTGCCCACCGGGACGCTTGAGGAACACCACCAGGTGCCGGGCGACCTCCAGCGCCACCGCACGGCCCAGGTCCTCCTCCACCAGCGCCAAGGCCAGGTCGATGCCGGCCGTAACCCCGGCCGAGGTCCAGACCGGGCCGTCGTTGATGAAAATCGGGTTGGGTTCGACCCGCAATTGCGGATGTTGCTCGGCCAGTTGTTCGCAGCGAGTCCAGTGCGTCACCACGCGCCGTCCGTCCAGCCAACCGCTGGCGGCCAGCAGGAACGCCCCGGTGCACACCGACGCCACCCTTCGCGAACGCAGGCCGTGCTCCTTGACCCAGGCCACCAGCGCCGGATCCTTCGCCGCTTCGTACACGCCCCAGCCACCGGCGATCAACAGCGTGTCGCTGCCTTCACTCGGCAGCGGCTCGGCCATCAGCGCCAAGCCTGCGGAGGACATCACCGCGCCACCGCCCACGGCGATGACCGTCGGCGTGTACGGCAGCGGCAGGCCTTGCTGGCGGGCCAGGTCGTTGGCCGATGCGAAGACCTGCAAGGGCCCGGTGACATCCAGCACTTGCACGTTGGCGAAGGCCAGGACATGAACGATTTTCGGAGCGTTGGGCATATTGGCGTGATTCGTGGGCTTATTGGCGTATACGCCAGAGCCTACGGATCTAAAGTAAAACCGTCCACCCCTCGGGTATCATCCAAAGGAGCACGCGACATGACGTTGCAGATCGGTTTGCTGTTATTTCCCCAAGTCCAGCAGTTGGACCTGACCGGCCCTTATGACGTGCTGGCCTCGTTGCCGGACGTGAAGGTCCACCTGATCTGGAAGGACCTGGCGCCGGTCACTGCCAGCACCGGGCTGGTGTTGCTGCCCACCACCACGTTCGAGGACTGCCCGAAGCTCGACGTGAT
Source organism: Pseudomonas sp. 3JA (assembly GCF_036961705.1). Lineage (NCBI taxonomy): Bacteria > Pseudomonadati > Pseudomonadota > Gammaproteobacteria > Pseudomonadales > Pseudomonadaceae > Pseudomonas > Pseudomonas sp. 3JA. The sequence continues at coordinate 3,193 of NZ_JBAMDJ010000048.1, read as the reverse complement.
CTGCGTTCCCGGCGGGACCGGCGTCGGGCCGCTGATGGAAGACGAACAGACGCTGGCCTTCATCAAGCGGCAGGCCGCCGAGGCGAAATACATCACGTCCGTGTGCACCGGTTCGCTGGTGCTCGGTGCCGCGGGCCTGTTGCAAGGCAAGCGCGCCACCACCCATTGGGCCTATCACAGCCTGCTGCAAACCCTGGGCGCGACGCCGATCAAGGAGCGCGTGGTCCGCGACGGCAACCTGCTCACCGGTGGCGGCATCACGGCCGGGATCGATTTTGCCTTGACCCTGGCGGCCGAACTGTTCGACCAGGACACCGCCGAGCTGGTCCAGCTGCAACTCGAATACGCCCCTGCCCCGCCGTTCAACGCCGGCAGCCCGGACACCGCGCCGACGCGCGTGCTGGAAGAAGCGAACCGGCGTGCGGCCGAGTCGTTCCGGGTGCGCTCGCAAATCACCCAGCGTGCTGCGGCGCGCTTGGAACGGGCGTAACGATCAGTCCCGATGGAAATGAAATCCGTGGTGAGGGGGAGTTGTCCCCTCACCGCAAAGGTTATCGGTTCATCATCCCTCCTGGCGATACAACACCATCCCCGCGTGGTAGAGCACGCCTTCACGAAAATCCCCATCGGCGGTGAAACCGGTGTCGTCGTGGTATTCGATATGGTCATCCTGCAGCCAGTAGTCGCCCTGATATGCGCTCTCACGTACACCTCGCGCTTCGTCATAGCGTCCGCCCGGCAGCAGCCGATGGCGAATCACGCCATCAGCCGTCACCCATAGGCCGACGAATTTATCCTGGTCTCCAAATGCCTTTCTCATGGGACACCTCCTGTCGGTCAAGTCGGTCAAGTCGGTCAGAATGGACTGGCGGTGGGCCGCACAATCAATTCGCTGACGTCTACGTCCGCTGGTTGTTCGATGGCGTAGGCGATTGCCCGGGCGATGGCTTCGGCCGGAATGGCGATCCTGCGGAACTCGCGCATTTCGGCACGTCCACCTTCATCGGAAATGCTCTCGGCCAGTTCCGATTCGGTCACGCCGGGGGAAATTACCGTCACGCGCACATCCCCTCCGACCTCCTGGCGCAAGCCCTCGGAAATCGCCCGCACGGCAAACTTGGTGGCGCAATACACGGCGGCCGTCGGGCTGACGGTGTAGGCACCGATCGACGCGATGTTGATGAACTGCCCGCTGCGCTGGCGCTGCATCAGCGGCAGGCCGGCGGCGATGCCGTGGAGCACGCCACGGATGTTGACGTCGATCATGCGGTCCCACTCCTCGACTTTCAGCGCCTCGAGCTTGGAGAGCGGCATGACCCCGGCATTATTGATGATCACATCGACCCTGCCGTAACGCTGGACAGCGAAGTCGATCAGGTTCTGGACATCGTCGCGGCGGGTCACGTCCACCGCTTTGCAAACAGCCTGCTGGCCGGCGGTTTCGAGTTCCTGCACCAGTGTTTGCAGACGATCGATGCGCCGGGCGCCAAGCACGACACGGGCACCGCGAGCCGCGAGCAACCGCGCCGCGGCTTCACCAATTCCGCTGCTGGCGCCGGTGATGACCACTACTTTGTTTTGAATGTCGGACATGATGGTTTCCTCGTCTGGATGTGTTCGCCCCGGTGGGAGCGTTTTGACAGGTCCAGATTAGGGAACCGACCACGGCCTGGGTTAGCCGGATCCTCCTGCGCACTTGCACGATCCTGTAGCGATAGATCCGACTCTGGTCGACAGCCGCGCAATCGGCTTTACTAGCGCGGTCTATTCATTTTGGCCAGGGAGATTGATCGGCATGTCGGTATCCACGTCCATCCACATTGCGCCAGACGACGGCGTCAGCCAGCGCCGCGCCGAACTGGCGAGCCTGATGAAGCGCTTCGCCCCGGAATTCGGCGTCCACCCCACGGCCATCGAGGCCTTGCACCTGATCCGTAGCGACCAGCCAACCGAAGCCCTGCACACCGTACACAAGCCTGGTTTATGCGTGATTATCGAGGGGCGCAAGGAAGTGCGCCTGGCGGACGAATGCTACGTGTATGACCCGCTCAACTATCTAGTCGTCTCGGTGACCCTGCCACTGGCCGGCCAGGTGATTGAAGCCAGCCCCGAGCGCCCCTACCTGTGCATCCGCCTCGACATCGACCCGGCACAGATCTGCCGTCTGATTGCCGACGCCAGCCCTATCGGCGTGCCGGCCGAAAGAACCGGTCGCGGGCTGTTCCTGGATCGCATTGATGCGCCATTGCTCGACGCAGTGTTGCGCTTGCTGCGGCTGTTGGACAGCCCGGACGATATCGCCACCCTCGCGCCGTTGGCCCAACAGGAGATTTTCTACCGGCTGCTGCGTGGCGCCCAAGGCCAGCGCTTGCACGAAATCGCCATTCCCGACACCCAGACCCATCGCATCAGCCGTGCCATCGAATGGCTCAATACCCATTACGCCGAGCCGTTGAGCATCGACAGCCTGGCACAAATGATCAATCTCAGCCCTTCGGCGCTGCACCACCGCTTCAAAGCCGTGACCGCCATGAGTCCGCTGCAATACCAGAAACAACTGCGCTTGCAGGAAGCCCGACGGTTACTGTTGGCGGAGAACAGCGACATTTCGTCAATCGGCTACAAGATGGGGTATGAAAGCCCCTCGCAGTTCAGCCGTGAATACAGCCGTCTATTTGGCGCCTCCCCGAGCAAGGACATCGCTCGTTTGCGTGCCCAGACGCTGCAAGCCAGTAGCGCCTGATTCTGCACACAAACAGGATCAGGCAAAACCAGGACAGTATCCGTCTAACGCCCACCCCCGCCTCGCTCCTAATCTGAACCCATGCAGCAAGACAACCGTCGCCGCTGCAACGGGTTCAGCAGATCACGACATCTGAACGACCCGGCACTCAACCCTTGATATGACCGGAGTCTTTACCATGAAAACGTTCAACACCTTGATCGCCGTTACCACCTTCGCCCTGAGCGTCAGTGCGTTTGCCCTGCCGAGCCAGCAGCAAGACCGCTTCTTTACCCAGGCTAACGATTACCAGCAGCCTGTGGCCGCTGATGGTGCGGATCGGACGCCTGGAGGGCAGACAGTCGCTGCCGATGGTGCAGACCGGACGCCTGGGGGCCAGACCCTGGCTGCCGATGGTGCAGACCGGACGCCGGGAGGCCAGACCTTGGCTGCCGATGGTGCAGACCGGAC
>NZ_JBAMDJ010000047.1:0-45938 GCF_036961705.1 Pseudomonas sp. 3JA | reverse complement strand
CAGCCCAGCGGGAGCAAGCTCCCTCGCCACAAAAGCAGGCTCAACCCAGGTGGGGATCAGACGTACTGCGCGGCGGCATACCCCGAAGCCCACGCCCATTGGAAGTTGAACCCACCCAGGTGCCCGGTGACATCCAGCACTTCGCCGATGAAATACAGGCCGGGGCTTTTCAGCGACTCCATGGTCTTGGACGAGACTTCCCGGGTATCGACGCCGCCCAGGGTGACTTCTGCGGTGCGGTAGCCTTCGGTGCCAGCGGGGACGACGTTCCAGCTCGCCAGTTTTTCGGCGATGTCTGCCAGCTCCGCATGGGTGTATTGCTTCATGGGTTTGGAGACGAACCAGGTGTCCGCCAGCAGGTTGGCCATTTTCTTGGTGAACAACTCGCCCAGCAACGTCTTGAGCTCGCTATTGGGGCGTTCGCTCTGCTGCTGTTGCAGCCATTGCGGCACGTCGTGGTCCGGCAACAGATTGATCTGTACCGTGTCCCCCGATTCCCAGAACGAGGAAATCTGCAGGATCGCCGGACCGCTCAGGCCGCGATGGGTGAACAGGATGTTCTCGCGAAAGCTCTGGTCGTTGCAGCTCACCAGGCAATCCACCGAGGTGCCTGACAACTCGGTGCACAGCGCCTTGAGCTGATCGGTGATGGTGAACGGCACCAGCCCGGCGCGGGTGGGCAGCAGTTCATGGCCAAACTGTTTTGCCACCTGATAGCCGAAACCGGTCGCCCCCAGGGTCGGGATCGACAGCCCGCCCGTGGCGATCACCAGGGACTGGCAGGTGATGGCGCCAAGGGTGGTTTGCAGCAGGTAGCCGCCGTCGGCTTTTTCGATCTGTGTAATCGAGGTGTCCAGATGCAGGCTGGCGCCGGCTTGGTCGCATTCATCCAAGAGCAGGCCGAGGATGTCGCTGGATTTGTTATCGCAGAACAACTGGCCGAGTTTTTTCTCGTGATAGGGCACGCCGTGCTTGGCCACCAGGGCAATGAAGTCCCATTGGGTGTAGCGGGCCAGGGCCGATTTGCAGAAGTGCGGGTTCTGCGAGAGGAAATTGCCTGGCTCGGTGTACATGTTGGTGAAATTGCAGCGTCCACCGCCCGACATGAGGATTTTCTTGCCGGCCTTGTTGGCGTGGTCCAGCAACATCACCTGCCGCCCGCGCGCGGCGGCGGTCAGCGCGCACATCAACCCTGCGGCGCCAGCGCCAATGATCACGACTTCGGTAGAGCGCAAAACGGTGTCCTCTGCATATCTGGGGTCTGACAGGAGTTCGCTCTTGTGGCGAGGGAGCTTGCTCCCGCTCGAGCGCGAAGCGGTCGAAAAGCCAGCGAACTGTCTGAAGCATCGCGTTCATGGTTTTCAGGGCTGCTGCGCAGCCCAGCGGAGCAAGCTCCCTCGCCACAGGGTGAATCAACAGCGGTCAGAGGATCCGCACCCGCAACGACCGGCCCTTGATCTTGCCATCGTTCAGGCGTTGCAGGGCCTGTTTGGCGATGCCGCGTTCCACGGCCACGTAGGCCTGGAAATCGAAGATCGCGATTTTGCCAACCTGGGCGCCGGGGATGCCGGCCTCGCCGGTCAGGGCGCCGAGGATGTCGCCGGGGCGGACCTTGTCCTTGCGCCCGGCGCCGATGCACAGAGTGCTCATGGCCGGCAACAACGGGCCGCCGCCCTGAGACTTGAGGTTGTCCAGTTGGTCCCAGCTCAGCGGTGACTTCTGCAGTTGCTCGATGGCCTGGGCGCGGTGGGCTTCGGACGGCGCCACCAGGCTGATGGCGATGCCTTTCTCCCCGGCACGGCCAGTGCGGCCGACACGGTGGATATGGATTTCCGAGTCCCGGGCCAGTTCGACGTTGATCACCATGTCCAGTGCATCGATGTCCAGGCCGCGGGCCGCCACGTCGGTGGCTACCAGCACCGAGGTGCTGCGGTTGGCGAACATCGCCAGTACCTGGTCGCGGTCGCGCTGTTCCAGGTCACCGTGCAGGCCGACGGCCGAGATGCCCTTGGACGTCAGGTGATCGACGGTTTCCTGGACCTGCTGCTTGGTGAAACAGAACGCCACGCAGGAGGCCGGGCGGAAATGCGCCAGGACCTTGACCACTGCGTCCATGCGTTCCTCGGGGGCGATCTCGTAGAAGCGCTGCTCGATCTGCGCGTCGGAGTGAAACGCCTCGGCTTTGACTTGCTGCGGGTTGCGCATGAACTTGGACGACAGTTGCTTGATGCCCACCGGGTAGGTGGCGGAGAACAGCAGTGTCTGGCGGCGTTCCGGGGTCTGCTGGATGATGTCTTCGATGGCGTCGTAGAAGCCCATGTCGAGCATGCGGTCGGCTTCGTCGAGGATCAGCGTGTTGAGGCCATCGAGCACCAGCGAACCCTTGCGCAGGTGTTGCTGGATACGCCCTGGCGTGCCGACGATGATGTGGGCGCCGTGTTCAAGGGAGGCGATCTGCGGGCCGAAGGACACGCCACCGCACAGGGTCAGGACCTTGATGTTGTCTTCGGCGCGGGCCAGGCGACGGATTTCCTTGGCCACCTGGTCGGCCAGCTCGCGGGTCGGGCACATCACCAGTGCCTGGCAACCGAAGAAGCGCGGATTGATCGGGTTCAGCAGGCCGATGCCAAAAGCCGCGGTCTTGCCGCTGCCGGTCTTGGCCTGGGCGATCAGGTCCATGCCCTTGAGAATCACCGGCAAGCTCTGCGCCTGGATCGGCGTCATCTGGGCATAACCGAGTGATTCGAGGTTAGCCAGCATGGCGGCGGACAGCGGCAAAGTATTAAAAGCGGTGGCAATGGTGGTCACGGGACTGGCCTGCAAAACAAAATGTCGCGCAGTGTAGCAGCCTCGTGCCACTTTCTTCGAAAGTTCTGGACGAGCGTGGTGTGCCCCCTGTGGCGAGGGAGCTTGCTCCCGCTCGGCTGCGCAGCAGTCGTAACCCAGGCGACGCGATATTTCAGGTACACCGTGTCGACCGATTTTGGGGCGCTTCGCACCCCAGCGGGAGCAAGCTCCCTCGCCACAAGAGCCAGCATGTCCCCCGGTTCGGACAGCGCCCCAAGCGCCTGGCTTAGTGCTCGATATGCTCGTCGTGACGCTTCTGCCGCCGCCCATCCTGCTTGGACAACTGGGAAAAAATCGTCGCCGCCAGCATCGCCATGACCCCCACCGTTACGAAGGTCAGCTGGAACGCGCCCAGCACGGTATCGACCCCGTCGTTACCCACCTGGGCGGTAAAGCCGCCGAGCAGGGCGCCGGCGCAGGCCACGCCGAGGCTCAGGGACAGCTGCGCCACCACCGACAGCAGGCTGTTGCCGCTGCTGGCGCTGGCGTCGTCCAGGTCGATCAGGGTCACGGTGTTCATCGCGGTGAATTGCAGCGAGTTGATCGCGCCCAGCACCGCCAGTTGCGCCAGCAGCAGCCAGTACGGCGTCTGTTCGCTGACCAGGCCCATGCTTGCCAGCATCAGGCCCAGGGCCAGGGTGTTGCCGGTCAGGACGATGCGATAGCCCAGGCGTTCGATCAGCGGTCGGGCCACGGACTTGGCGACCATGGCCGCCGCCGCCAGGGGCAGCATGCTCATGCCGGCCTGGGACGGTGAATAGCCCAGGGCGACTTGCAGCAGCAACGGCACCAGGAACGGCAGGGCACCGCTGCCCAGGCGCGCGAACAGGTTGCCAAGAATGCCCACGGCGAAGGTCCGGGTCTTGAACAGCGATGGCGGGAACAGCGCATTCTCGACGTGCCCGGCCCGCAGCCAATAGGCCGCCAGGCAGGCCATGCCGCCGAACAGCAACAGCATCACCCGCAGGTGCGGCAGGTGCAGTTCACCCAGGCCTTCCATGGCGATGGTGATCAGCACCATCGCCGCACCGAACAGCAGGAACCCCAGGCCATCGAACCGCGTACGCTCGCTGCCGCGCAGGTCGGGGATGAACTTCCACACCGCATAACAGCCGATCACGCCCACCGGCAGGTTGATGATGAAGATCCAGTGCCAGGTCAGGTACTCCACCATCCAACCGCCCATGGTCGGCCCGATCAGCGGGCCGAGCAGGCCGGGGATGGTGATGAAGCCCATGATCCGCACCAGTTCCGAGCGCGGATACGCCCGCAGCACCACCAGCCTGCCCACCGGCAGCATCAGCGCACCGCCCAGGCCCTGGATGACCCGGGCGCCGATCAGCATGCTCAACGAATTGGATAAGGCGCACAGCAACGAGCCGAAGCTGAACAGCAGGATCGCCCCGAAGAAAATCTTCTTGGTGCCGAAGCGGTCGGCGATCCAGCCCGAGGCTGGGATCAGCAACGCCACGGTGAGCATGTAGGCGATGATCACGCCCTGCATGCGCAGCGGGTTTTCCGCCAGGTCGCTGGCCATGGCGGGCAGGGCGGTGTTGAGGATGGTCCCGTCCAGGGACTGCATGAAGAAGGCAATCGCCACCACCCACGGAAGCCAGCGGGCGGTGACGGCGTCGAGCGGTGCGCGGTTGGGCATGGGACCTCTTGTATGAAGTGTTGATCAGGAACAGGTATCGCTGTTGTGGCGAGGGAGCTTGCTCCCGCTGGGTTGCGAAGCAACCCTAAAACCAGACACCGCGGTGTTTCACATGCGTTGGGTCAGCAAGGTTTTGCGACTGCTGCGCAGTCGAGCGGGAGCAAGCTCCCTCGCCACAGGGGTACAACTCCGGTCATTACAGCGTCAAGGTCAACCGCTTCACCAGCGCCCCCGGCAACAACATCGAGGCCGTGGCCCGTTGGCTGTAGGTGCTGGCCGAGAGCAGCAGTTCCCGCTCTCGGGTCAGGCCTTCGAGTTGCGAGCCGAGCAGGCTGTAGACGCTGTCGTCGAAGCGCATGGTGCTGACCGGCGCTACGATCTGGCCGTTCTCGACCCAGAACGTGGCGAAGCGGGTCATGCCGGTCAGGCGGGCGGCCGGTTGGTCCGAGTAGTTCAGGTACCAGAGGTTGCTGATGTACAGCCCGGTGCCAAGTTGTTCGAGGATGTATTTGTGCTCCAGTTGTCCGGCCTGCATGTCCAGCGCCGTGGGGTATTCGTAGCTGCTGGCGCCGTTGGCGGCGAGGCCGTATTCAGCGGCGCTGCGGGAGTTGACCAACTGCGCATTGGCCGTGCCCTTGGCGATCAGCCCCAGGTCATTGCGGGGATAACCTTCGTCGGAAAACGCCGGGCTCAAGGAGCCGCTGACCTGCTCGCTCAGCCACACGTTGGGGCTCAAGCTTGCTTCGTTGGCGTAGAACTTCTGCAACGGGCTCTGCTTGCTGGCAATCGCCCGAGCCGAGAACCCACCCCAACTGAGCATGCCCATGATCTCTTCAAGGGCGGCCGGCGCCAGGTAGGCGCGGTATTCGCCGGGCGGCAACGTGCGCAACGGCAGGCCGAGAAACGCCAGTTGCTCGCGGGCCTGCTCGAAGCGCCGGGAAAATCCCTCACTGCTCCATTCATGCCCGGCGTAACTGGCTTTCACGGCCTGGCCGTTTTCATGGAACAGGCTGAAATCGAAGTTGAAGCTGTTGGCCTGGTGCCAGCCGAACGCCCCCGCAGAACTGGCGAAACCTCGACTGATGGGCCCGGCGGCGTAGAACCCCACCAGGTCCAGGCCTTCGGCGGCGCGGCTGATTTCGGCCACGGCCTGCTCGGTGTCCGGCAACGGATGGTCCTGTACGTTGTGGCTCTGCCAGTGGTTGTGGTTGAGCAGCAGGTACGGATCGCGGGGCAGCAGCGGCAGGGTTTCGCGCAGTTGTTGCAGGCCTTCGGCCAAACGTTGCAAATCCGTCTCGACGTCGCCGGACAAGGTGATCTGCAAGTCGGCGTGGCGTCCGTCGTCGATCAGTTTGAAGCTGACATTGGCTTGCTGCACCTGGCCGGCCTGGCGGACCTTGCCATGGTTGAAACGGACGAAGGCCGAGGACTCGGCGGCGTAGCCCAGGGTGAACTGTTCAGGCTCGTGCAAGGCATCGCGCAGCCAGTCGACCAACGCCTTGAATGCCTCGGCCTGATTCTTGACAGTGCTCATCAGGCATCTCCCCCAAACACATCGACGTTGCTGAACACGCAGGCCGGCGAGGCATGGCCGACGCGGATGACCTGGTTCGGTTCGCCCTTGCCACAGTTCGGCGTGCCCAGGACCTGGAAGGTGCTGGCATCGCCCACGGCGCGCAGGCTCTTCCAGAATTGCGCGGAAATACCCCGGTAGTTGGGGTTCTTCACCACGCCCTTGAGCTCGCCGTTCTCGATCAACTGGCCCCATTCGCAGCCGAACTGGAATTTGTTGCGGGCGTCGTCGATGGACCAGGAACGGTTGGTGCGCATCAGCACGCCGTGCTCGGTGCCTTGGATCAGTTGTTCCAGGGATTGGTCGCCGGGTTCGATGTTCAGGTTTGCCATGCGGTCGATGGGCGGGCGATTCCAGCCGCAGGCGCGGCTGTTGGCGACACCGTCCAGGCCAGCACGGAACTGTGACAGTGCGCCGCCCAGTGGACGCAGCAGCAGGCCTTCACGAATCAGGAACTGTTTGCTGGCGGCGCTGCCATCGTCGTCATGGCTGTAGCTGGCCAATTCTTCGGGAATGTTCGGGTCGAAGGTCACGTTCAAGAGGTTGGAGCCGTATTGCAGGTGTCCGAAGTCGCTGGCCTTGACGAAGCTGGTGCCGGCGTAATTGCGCTCGTCCCCGAGGATGCGGTCCAGTTCCAGCGGATGGCCGATGGATTCGTGGATCTGCAACATCATCTGGTCCGGCATCAGCAGCAGGTCGCGGGGGCCTTGCGGGGTGTTCGGCGCCAGCAGCAGTTGCAGGGCCTGGTCGGCGATTTTCAGCCCGGCGCCGAGCAGGCCGCTGCGGCTGATCACATCGAAGCTGCCTTGCTGGCCGAAATTTTCCCGGCCCAGGGTGCGGGTCTGGCTGTCGTTGCCGTCGAAGGCGGTGACTTCCAGGGCCGGGTAGATGAAACGTTGGGCCTGGCGCAATTCAGCGCCGGCACTGTTGAGGTAGATCTGCTCGACCTGGGTCAAGCCGATGCTGGCTTGCCAGTTCACCAGGCGCTCGTCCTGAGGCACTGCGGCTGACTCGTCGCCGAGCAATTGGTAGCAATCGCTCAGTGGCGGAAAGGCCTGGTCGAAATTCGGCGAGAAGTAATCGGCGCGGTCGCTGGACACCGCTTGCTCGCGCAGGTCCAGCAGGGCGTGGGGCTTGAGCCGGCGGGCCTGTTGCTCGGCTCGATCCAGCGCCGCTTGCAGGCCGGTTTGGGACAGATCGTTGGTAGCGGCATACGCCTCGACCCCGTTGACCCGCACCGTGAGCATCGCCCCTTCATCACGGCCCAGGCTGGGCGGTTCGGCGACATTCTTGCGCACCGACAAATGCTGGCCGGACTCGCGCACGTAACGCAGGGAAAAGAATTCAGCGCCCGTGCGCAAGGCAGCAAAACGCTGCTTGAGCTGGGGGTGGAAGTCGAACATGGAACCTCCTTGTCTGGAGCGAGGGTGCGGCGCAGTGCGGTGATTTGACGCGGCGGCTCTAGATTAGGCCTGGGGTGGGGGTGGGATCAAGGTAGAAGGGAATTTGAGGGCCTGGTCGAGCGCCATCGCGAGCAGGATGCTGCTGTGGAGATCGTTCCCACGCTCCGCGTGGGAATGCATCCCGTGACGCTCTGCGTCACATCCCGAAGGCGGAACGCAGAGCGTCCCTGGCAGCATTCCCACGCAGAGCGTGGGAACGATCTTTATCCAAGCGAGCTTGAGTCTTACTGGGCCATAGGCCCGACTTCCCGCAGTGGCTTGCCGCGCACCGGCGCATCGCCAGCCACGTAGTACGGGGCAGTGCTGCGTGGCAATGGCTTGCGACCACGGATCTTGTCGGCGATTTTCTCGGCGATCATGATCGTCGGCGCGTTCAGGTTGCCGGTGGTGATGATCGGCATGATCGAGGCATCCACCACCCGCAGGCCCTGCATGCCATGCACGCGCCCTTCGCCATCCACTACCGCCATATCGTCGGTGCCCATCTTGCACGAGCAGGACGGGTGGAACGCGGTTTCGGCATGCTCGCGGATGAACTGGTCCAGTTGCGCGTCCGTCTGCACCTCGATTCCCGGGCTGATCTCGCGGCCACGAAACGGATCGAGCGCCGGCTGTTGCATGATCTCGCGGGTCAGGCGGATGCCATCGCGAAACTCCTGCCAGTCCTGCTCGGTCGCCATGTAGTTGAACAGGATGCTCGGGTGCTGGCGCGGGTCCTTGGACTTGGCCTGGATCCGGCCGCGGCTTGGCGAACGCATCGAGCCCATGTGCGCCTGGAAGCCGTGTTCCTTCACGCCGTTGCTGCCGTTGTAGTTAATCGCCACCGGCAGGAAGTGGTACTGGATGTTCGGCCAATCGAATTCCGGGCGGGTGCGGATGAAACCGCCGGCCTCGAACTGGTTGCTGGCGCCGATACCGGTGCCGTTGAACAGCCACTCGGCACCGATGGCCGGTTGGTTGTACCAGAGCAGCGACGGGTACAGCGAGACCGGTTGGGTGCAGGCGTATTGCAGGTACAACTCGAGGTGATCCTGCAGGTTCTCACCGACACCCGGCAGGTCGTGGACCACCGGGATGTCGAGGCTCTCCAGCAATTTGGCCGGACCGACCCCGGAACGCTGGAGGATCTGCGGCGAGGCGATGGCGCCGGAGCACAGCAGCACTTCCTTGCGCGCCCGGGCTTCGACCCGCTCTTCGGCGGCGCCCACCAGGTAACGCACGCCGACCGCGCGCTTGCCTTCGAACAGGATCTTGTCGGTCAGGGCGTGGGTGACGATGGTCAGGGTCGAACGCTTCTTGGCCACGTCCAGGTATCCGCGCGCGGTACTGGCACGACGGCCATTGGGGGTGACGGTACGGTCCATCGGGCCGAAGCCTTCCTGCTGGTAGCCGTTGAGGTCTTCGGTGCGCGGGTAACCGGCCTGTACGCCGGCCTCGACCATGGCGTGGAACAACGGGTTGTTGCCGGCCTTGGGGGTGGTCACGCTGACCGGACCGTCGCCGCCGTGGTAATCGTTCGGACCGATGTCCCGGGTCTCCGCTTTCCTGAAGTAGGGCAGGCAGTCCAGGTACGTCCAGTCCTCGAGGCCAGGCAGTTTTGCCCAGTTGTCATAGTCCAGGGCGTTGCCGCGGATGTAGCACATGCCGTTGATCAGCGAAGAACCGCCCAGGCCCTTGCCTCGACCGCACTCCATGCGGCGGCCGTTCATGTGCGGCTCCGGGTCGGTCTCGTAGGCCCAGTTGTAGCGCCGGCCTTGCAGCGGGAACGCCAGGGCGGCGGGCATTTGCGTACGGAAGTCGAGGCGATAGTCCGGGCCGCCGGCTTCGAGCAGCAGGACGGTGACGCCTTCGTCTTCGGTCAGGCGGGTGGCCAGGGTGTTACCGGCCGAGCCGGCGCCGATGATGATGTAGTCGAATACGTGGGACATGAAATGCACCCTCTTTTGAATTGGGTTCAGGTCGCGGTCGCCGAGTGCCCTTGTGGCGAGGGAGCTTGCTCCCGCTCGGCTGCGCAGCAGTCGCATGCAGAGCGACCGTGTTCTGTCTGGATGACCTCGGCGCCTGGTTGGGGGCCGCTTCGCGGCCCAGCGGGAGCAAGCTCCCTCGCCACAACAGCGTTCACTCAAGGCCTGGTGTCAGATCAGAACACCGACGCGTAATCGCCCAACTCGACCTGTACCGATTTGATGCGGGTGAAGTTGTTCAGCGAACTGATACCGTTTTCCCGGCCCACGCCCGATTGCTTGTAGCCGCCCACCGGCATCTTGGCATCGGACTCACCCCAGGCATTGATCCAGCAGATGCCGGCTTCGAGCTGGTGGATCACGCGGTGGGCGCGGTTCAGGTCGCGGGTGACGACGCCGGCGGCCAGGCCGAAGTCAGTGTCGTTGGCGCGGCGGATCACTTCTTCTTCGGTTTCATAAGTGAGGATGCTCATCACCGGGCCGAAGATTTCTTCACGCACGATGGTCATCTCGTCGGTGCAATCGGTGAACACGGTCGGGGCGACGAAAGCGCCCTTGGCCAATTCACCGTCGGTCAGGCGACTACCACCGCACAGCAGGCGCGCGCCTTCGGCTTTGCCTTTCTCGATGTAGCCCAGCACGCTTTCCATGTGGGCGAAGCTCACCAGCGGGCCGAAGTTGGTGTTTTCGTCCTCTGGATTACCGATGCGGATGCGCGCCACGCGCTCGGCGATCTTGGCTTCGAAGGCAGCCTTGAGGTGGCTCGGCACGAACACGCGGGTGCCGTTGGTGCAGACCTGGCCGGAGCTGTAGAAGTTGGCCATCATCGCGGTGTCGGCGGCGCGATCCAGGTCGGCGTCGTCGAAGATGATCAGCGGCGACTTGCCGCCCAGTTCCATGGTCACGTCCTTGAGCGAAGAACTCGAGGCGCTGGCCATGACTTTCTTGCCAGTGTCGGTGCCGCCGGTGAAGGAGACTTTCTCGATGCGCGGGTGCTCGGTCAGCCAGGTGCCGACTTCACGGCCGCTGCCGGTCAGGACGTTGAAGACGCCTGGCGGAACGCCGGCTTCGGTATAGATCTCGGCCAGTTTCAAGGTGGTCAGCGAGGTGACTTCGCTCGGTTTGAAGATCATCGCGTTACCGGCTGCCAGGGCCGGTGCGGATTTCCACAGGGCGATCTGGATCGGGTAGTTCCACGCGCCGATACCGGCCACCACGCCCAGGGGCTCGCGACGGGTGTAGACGAAAGACGTGTCGCGCAACGGGATCTGCTCGCCCTCGATAGCGGGCACCAGGCCGGCGTAGTATTCCAGCACATCGGCACCGGTGACGATGTCGACATAGCGGGTCTCGGAGTAGGCCTTGCCGGTGTCCAGGGTTTCCAGGGCGGCCAGTTCATCGTTGCGCTCGCGCAGGATGTCCACGGCGCGACGCAGGATGCGCGAACGCTGCATGGCGGTCATGGCGGCCCAGACTTTCTGGCCCTTCTCGGCGCTGACCACGGCGCGCTCGACGTCCTCGAAAGTCGCACGCTGCACTTGGGCAAGGACCTCACCGTTGGCAGGGTTGATGGCTTCGAAAGTGGCGTCGCCGCTGGCATCGCTGTACGCGCCATCGATGTAGAGTTTTTGCAGTTCGAAACGGGCCATAAAGTCCTCGCAAGTGCATAAGTGGTTGGCTGGCCACCGGAGCGTGTCGTTTATAGCTGACTACGCGGTTCGGCGGCGGTTCAGGAGTCGAGCGGTTCTGTGTGCTCTGGTGCCCCTGCTTTGGTCAGTTGGAAATCCATGTATTCGTAAGCGATCCGGTGCGCCTGGGCGGTATCGAAAGCGTCTCCCGACAGCGCTCCGCGCAGCCACAAACCGTCAATCAACGCGGCCAGGCCCCTTGCTGCGCTGCGCGCCTGATCGACGGGCAACACGCGGCGGAACTGGCTACACAGGTTGGAATACAGGCGGTGATCGTTGATCCGCTGCAACCTGTGCAAAGACGGGTGGTGCATGCTGGTGGCCCAGAAGGCCAGCCAGGTTTTCATTGCCGGGCCGTTGACCTGGCTGGCGTCGAAGTTGCCTTCGATGATCACCTTCAGGTGAGCCCGGGGGCTTGTGTCCTCCAGCGCCTGGCGGCGCGCGGTGACGTTCTCGCTCAGGACAGTCATCAGGTACTGGGCCGTGGCCGCGATCAGGCCATTCTTGTCCTGAAAGTAGTGACTGATGATGCCGTTGGAGACACCGGCCAAACGGGCGATCAACGCAATGCTGGCGTCCCCCATGCCGACTTGATCGACCGCTTGCAGCGTGGCTTCGATCAGTTGTTGGCGGCGGATGGGTTGCATACCGACCTTGGGCATCTAGCACATCTCCTTAGGCCATCCGGCGGGCGAGAGTCGTCTGCCGGAATGAAAGCCAGTCTATTTTGTTTTGATTGAACGTTCAATCAACAAAAAACAGGTTCTATGACAAGTCGTCGCTGTCTGTCGGGATTTCCATGCGTAAAGGGCGCTTGAAGGCACATGGGAAACCCGCCGTGCGGGGCGAGGACTTTTTCGGGATGTCTTTATAACACTCGTCGGTCGGTTGCCGGGCAAACGGTTGTGGCGAGGGAGCTTGCTCCCGCTGGGTTGCGAAGCGACCCCAACCAGGCACCGGGGATTTTCAGGTGTACCGAGTCAACCGGTTTACGGCTGCTGCGCAGCCGAGCGGGAGCAAGCTCCCTCGCCACAGGGGGCAGTGTCAAGGCTGCAAGTCTGCACAAACAAAAACGCCGCGATCATCTCGCGGCGTTTTCGTGTGCAGGCTTAGCCCAGGTTCTTGCCCAGCAGTGCGTGGTACAGCTCGCTGTCGCCCAGGATGCCGACGACTTGCTGGTTATCGTGGAGCACCAGTTTGTTGCCGGTCTGGTAGCGGATCTGCAGCGCGTCGCGCATGCCGATGTTGGAATCAACCAGGGTCGGACGGCGGCCCAGGTCTTCGACGGCTTGGCCCGGTACCCAGTTCTGCAGGTCCAGCGCCGCGCCATTCTGACGGGCGCCCTTGATGGTGTTGCCTTCGGCCAGGTCGAGCCAGGAGTCGCCGCCTGGGTCCAGGCACACCGAACCGTTGATGCGCTTGCAGTTGTCCAGGGTGCGCATCAGGCTGCGACCGCACAGGACGTTGAGTGGGTTGGTGTGGGCGACGAAGGTGCGCACATAGTCGTCCGCCGGGTTGAGCACGATCTCTTCCGGCTTGCTGTACTGGATGATCTTGCCGTCTTTCATGATGGCGATCCGCGTGCCCAGCTTCAGGGCTTCGTCCAGGTCATGGCTGACGAACACGATGGTCTTTTGCAGTTTGCGTTGCAGTTCCAACAGTTCGTCCTGCAAACCCTGGCGGATCAGCGGGTCGAGGGCCGAAAACGGTTCGTCCATCAGCAGGATGTCGGCGTCCATCGCCAGGGCGCGGGCCAGGCCGACCCGTTGCTGCATACCGCCGGACAGCTCGTCGGGTTTCTTGTTGCGCCACTGGGTCAGGCCCACCAGCTCAAGCTTCTCATCCACCAGCTTGCGCCGTTCCTTCTCGGGACGGCCCTGCATTTCCAGGCCGAAGCTGATGTTCTCGCGCACGGTCAGCCAAGGCATCAGGGCGAACTTCTGGAACACCATGGCGATGCGCTTGGTGCGCATCATCTTCAGTTCGGCAGGGGAGCAGGAAGCGATGTCGATCTGCCGCCCTTCATGCTCGACGAACAACTTGCCACGACTGACCGTGTTCAAGCCGTTGATGCAGCGCAGCAGGCTGGATTTACCGGAGCCGGAAAGGCCCATCAGGACGCAGATCTCACCCTTCTCGATGGACAGGCTGGCTTTTTCCACGCCGACAATCAGGCCGGTCTGCTGCAGGATCTCGGGTCGCGATAGGCCCTTGTCCAGCAGGTCCAGCGCGGCCTTGGGGCGGTTGGAGAAAATAACATCGACGTCTTCGAAACGAATGATGCTCATGCGTCACCCCCTACTTTAGCGTCGGGTTGTTTGCAGATTCGGTCGAGCATGATCGCCAGCAATACGATCGCCAGGCCGGCTTCGAAGCCCAGGGCGATATCGGCGGTGTTCAGTGCGTTGACCACGGGTTTGCCCAGGCCATCGGCGCCCACCAGTGCGGCGATCACCACCATCGACAACGACAGCATGATGCACTGGGTGATACCGGCCGCGATGCTGGGCATCGCATGGGGCAGTTCAATGCGCGACAGGAGCTGGCGACGGGAGCAGCCGAAGGCTTTGCCGGCGTCCATCAGTTCGTCCGGTACGTCGCGGATGCCCAGGTAGGTCAGGCGGATGGGCGCGGCAATCGCGAACACCACCGTGGAGATCAAGCCTGGGACCACACCCAGCCCGAAGAGGGTCAGGGTAGGAATGAGGTAAACGAAGGTCGGTACGGTCTGCATCAGATCGAGTACCGGACGCATCATTGTGTAGAACATCGGCTTGTGCGCGGCAACAATGCCCAGCGGCACGCCGATCAGTACGCAAACCAGGGTCGCGAACAGCACCTGGGCGAGGGTTTCCATGGTTTCTTGCCAGTAACCCAGGTTGAGGATCAGCAGGAAGGACGCGATGACGAATACGGTCAGGCCCCATTTGCGCTGGATGAAGTGCGCCAATAGCGCAATGAGGCCGATCAGGGCCAGGGGGTTGAACCAGGTCAGCGCGAACGTCACGCCGTGAATCATCGTTTCCAGGAACAGCGCGATTGCGTCGAATGTGTTGGCGCCGTTTTGCGTCAACCATTCGACAAAGCCCGCGATGTACTGGCCCAAAGGTATTTTCTGATCAATAAGCATGGTAGTGAACGTCCGCATGCAAGGGAATAAACAGCCCGGGCGAGCGAACTCGCCCGGCATAACATCAGCAGTTATTGCGCAAGTTTGGCTTTCACGGCTTCCAGGCCAGGTTTACCGTCAATGGTGGTCACGCCAGCGAGCCAGGTATCGAGTACCTGTGGGTTTTTCTTCAACCAAGCCTTGGCGGCGGCCTCAGGTTTCATCTTGTCATCGAGCACGTTGCCCATCAGCTGGCTTTCCATGTCGACGGTGAACTCCAGGTTTTTCAACAGTTGGCCAACGTTGCTGCATTCCTGGCTGTAGCCCTTGCGGGTGTTGGTCGCCACGGTAGCGGCACCGAAGTCGGGGCCGAAGAAGTCGTCACCGCCGGTCAGGTACTGGATCTTGAAACGGGTGTTCATCGGATGTGGTGCCCAGCCGAGGAACACCACGTCGGTGCCACGCTTGGCGGCACGGTCGACCTGCGAGAGCATGCCCGCTTCACTCGACTCGACGACTTTGAAACCGGCGTCCTTCAGGCCGAAGGCGTTCTTTTCGATCATGCTCTGGATCAGGCGGTTGCCGTCGTTGCCGGGTTCGATGCCGTAGATCTTGCCGTCCAGCTCTTTCTTGAATTTGGGGATATCGGCGAAGTCGTGCAGGCCTTTGTCATACAAAGCCTGAGGCACGGCGAGGGTGTACTTGGCGCCCTTGAGGTTGGTGCGCACGGTTTCCACGGTGCCGGCTTCGCGGTAGGCCTTGATGTCGTTTTCCATGGTCGGCATCCAGTTGCCGAGGAATACATCCATGTTCTTGCCATCGGCCAGGGACTTGTAGGTCACCGGCACGGAAATCATGGTGGTCTTGGTCTTGTAGCCGAGGGCGTCGAGCACCACGCTGGTGGTAGCGGTGGTCACGGTGATGTCGGTCCAGCCGACATCGGAGAAATTGACGGTGCTGCACTGTTCGGGTTCAGCAGCGTTGGCCAGCATCGGAAGACTCAGCATGGCGGCCAACAACAACGATGTGGAACCTTTCATGGGTGGACTCCTGGTGTTTTATCGGCGGTGTCCGGTCAGGACAACCGCGCTTATTGGATGTTGCGGTTGGTGGCGCGTGGGCACTCTCTGACACGCGGCCTTGCAAACGAGCCGTAACCGATCATGTACCAGTGCAAATCTGACGCCTACAGGGTGGGTCGTATCCAGTACAGGGAGGGTCGCATCCAGTGTCGGTGACGTCGTTTACAGATTTTTTCCGCCCCTGGCGGGCCTCTGATACGCAGAAAAACGGCGCAAAACCGGGGCCAGGACGGGACGGCGTTGCTGGGCATGATTGCGTCGGTGTCAGACGTCGGACCCCAAGGCAAAAACCGGATGATGCGGCCATCCCGGCGTTGAGCGTAGCAGCTCCGTCACCGGACGCTTCTGCGCCCGGATGTGCCTGTTCTGGAGGTTTTCGGCAATGGCAATCAGCGTTTTCGACTTGTTCAAAATCGGTATCGGCCCGTCCAGTTCCCACACCGTGGGCCCCATGCGTGCCGCGGCGCTGTTCGTTGAAGCGCTGAAGGCAAAGGTCCTGCTCAATGATGTGCGCCGGGTCGAGGTGCAATTGTTCGGTTCGCTGTCGGCCACCGGCATTGGCCACGGCAGCGACAACGCCGTGATCATGGGCCTGATGGGGGAGTGGCCGGACGCAATCGACCCGTCGCAGATCGGCCCGCGTATCGAGCTGCTGCGTGAAACCCAGACCCTGCTGCTCGATGGTCGCCTGCCGGTGCCGTTCGTATGGTCCCGGGACATGCGCCTGATCGACGAGAACCTGCCGTTCCATCCCAATGCGATGACGCTGGTGGCCGAGGGCGCCGACGGCGAGCTGCACCGTGACACGTATTACTCGGTCGGCGGTGGCTTTGTCGTCGATCAGGCCCAGGCCTCCAGCGGCGTGGTGGATCTGGACAGCACTGAGCTGCCTTACGATTTCTCCAGCGCCGAAGAATTGCTTGAGCTGTGCCGTACCCACAACTTGCGAGTAGCCGAGTTGATGCTGGCCAACGAAAAGGTCTGGCGGTCCGAAGAAGAGATCCGCAGTGGCCTGATGAAACTGTGGCGGGCCATGCAGGATTGCGTCGAGCAGGGCCTCAAGCACGAAGGCATCCTGCCAGGCGGTTTGAATGTGCGTCGGCGGGCGGCCAAGTTGCACCGCAGCCTGCAAGAACTGAACAAGCCCAATGTCATCGGCTCGACCCTCAGCGCCATGGAGTGGGTCAACCTGTTCGCCCTGGCGGTCAACGAAGAGAACGCCGCCGGCGGACGCATGGTCACGGCGCCGACCAATGGCGCGGCGGGGATCATTCCGGCGGTCCTGCACTACTTCATGAAATTCAGCGAAGCGGTCACCGACGCCAACGTTGTGGATTATTTCCTCGGTGCGGCGGCCGTCGGGATCCTGTGCAAGAAGAACGCATCGATTTCTGGCGCCGAAGTCGGTTGCCAAGGTGAAGTGGGATCGGCCTGCGCCATGGCGGCGGCGGGCCTGGCGGAAATCCTCGGAGCCACGCCGGAGCAACTGTGCAACGCGGCGGAAATCGGCCTGGAACACAACCTTGGCCTGACCTGCGACCCAGTGGGCGGCCTGGTGCAGGTGCCGTGCATCGAGCGCAATGCGATTGCCGCGGTCAAGGCCATCAATGCCGCGCAAATGGCCTTGCGCGGGGATGGCCAGCATTTCATTTCCCTGGACCGGGTGATCCGCACTATGCGTGATACCGGTGCCGACATGCATGACAAATACAAAGAGACCTCGCGCGGCGGCTTGGCGGTCAGTGCGGTGGAGTGCTGATCCACTGTGGCGAGGGAGCTTGCTCCCGCTGGGTTGCGAAGCAACCCCAAGGCCTGATCTCGCAGTGCTTCAGAAAGACCGCGTAGACAGGATTTGCGACCGCTTCGCGGTCGAGCGGGAGCAAGCTCCCTCGCCACAGGTGAATTTAAAACCGCTCGTAAAATGCACACCCACCTCGAAACACGCCACCTTTTAGCGCGTCGCAAACAGACAAGAGACGAACGGTCGGCCCCACCGTCGGGTGCCACGCGACCGTCCGTCGCCGCACTTGTGGTGATACCTGTTGCGCAAGCCCCGCAGCCCAGTTCCCACAAGTGCTACCGATCTGCTCACGGTGCCGCGTGACGGGGGCCAGACCCCCGCCAAAGTCCTGATAACCGTCCTTCGAAATACGCCTTGAATAGACAGGCCGCGATGTCGTTTTCAGGATTTATTGAACGCGCATTCAATTTAGGCATGACAATTGCTGTAGCACTGTAAAGCCCGTCTCCCTCGTGGAGAGCAATGGCAAATAACCCAATAAAAAGAGCCTCCGCCTGAGGCCATCACCCGCTTTGTGTGAGGAGATACCGCGATGACGACGTCCAACTCCGGGGCCCAACCCCAGAACCGTGCGCCTCAATCCATCGGCTTTTTGCTGCTGGACAATTTCACGCTGATTTCCCTGGCGTCCGCGGTAGAACCGCTACGCATGGCCAACCAACTGTCCGGTCGCGAGCTATATCGCTGGACGACCCTCACAGTCGATGGCGGCCAGGTCTGGGCCAGCGACGGCTTGCAGATCACCCCCGATGCCTCGATGCACAAGGCGCCGGCCCTGGATACTGTCATCGTTTGTGGCGGCATCGGCATCCAGCGTACCGTGACCCGCGAACACGTGTCGTGGCTGCAGAGCCAGGCCCGCCAATCCCGTCGCCTCGGCGCGGTTTGTACCGGCAGTTGGGCCCTGGCCTGCGCCGGTCTGCTGGACGGCTTCGATTGCAGCGTGCACTGGGAATGCCTGGCGGCAATGCAGGAAGCTTTCCCACGGGTATCGATGAGTACCCGCTTGTTCACCCTCGACCGTAACCGCTTCACCAGCTCCGGCGGCACCGCGCCGTTGGACATGATGCTGCACCTGATCAGCCGTGATCATGGCCGTGAACTGTCGGCAGCGATCTCGGAAATGTTCGTCTACGAGCGTATCCGCAACGAACAGGATCACCAGCGTGTGCCGCTCAAGCACATGCTCGGCACCAACCAGCCGAAGTTGCAGGAAATTGTTGCGCTGATGGAAGCCAACCTCGAAGAGCCGATCGACCTGGATGAACTGGCGGTGTACGTCGCCGTGTCCCGGCGTCAGCTGGAGCGGTTGTTCCAGAAATACCTGCACTGCTCGCCGTCGCGCTATTACCTCAAGCTGCGGTTGATTCGTGCACGGCAACTGCTCAAGCAGACGCCGATGTCGATCATCGAAGTGGCCTCGGTGTGCGGCTTCGTCTCCACCCCGCACTTCTCCAAGTGCTACCGCGAATACTTCGGCATTCCGCCGCGTGACGAACGCGTCGGTTCCAACACCACGCAGCAGGTGGCGATGATGCCGTTGCCGCAGGCGTTGGTACTGTCGCCATTGTCCGGCCCGCTGTCGGCGCTGAGCCAGGCGCGTAATGAGTCGACGTTTGCCAGTGTGAGGCTCTAGCCGCTTTCTGTGGCGAGGGAGCTTGCTCCCGCTGGACTGCGAAGCAGTCCCAAAACCGGCCTATGCGGTGTATCAGTCAAATGGCATTCGCTGGTTTTGCGACCGCTTTGCGGCCGAGCGGGAGCAAGCTCCCTCGCCACAGGGTCAGGCGCTGTGGTTCTGCTGATACTCGGCCAGTGCAGGCAACAATTGCTTATCAATCGCCTGGCGCACGGCTGGCAGGATAGTTGCACTGCTGGTGTACATGTTCTTGACCATCAGGCGCAGTTCATTGGCGCGGGCCCTGTCCAGCCCCCGCACGGCGCACTCGCAGGCCTGCTGGGCGGTGGAGCCGCTGGGTATCTGCAACCCCAGGGCCTTGAGCTGGCCCAGCAGGTCTTCCTGGTCGATCAAATCGGCGTACATCATGACGCTTTTCCTTGTTCAGGGATTGGGGTCGTGTCTCGATTCTGGTAGCCACCCGAAGCGGCGGCAAGGGCAAATGGTCGCAATGTCATGAATGACTATGGAGGCGTCGTTTTCGGCTAACTTGCACGGAGCTGGACTGGGCACACTGACCTCAAGCTGAATCACGATGGTCTGGTCACCCTCGCGCGACAGCTCCTCCAGTAACGCAACCTGCCCCGATCCTGTCACGGCTTGATCGGGGATTTTTTTGCCTGTGAATCAGGGAAAGCTTGGGTGTCTGGCGATGAACGATGACGCGGCCTAGCGCTGCAACACCAGAATCCGCGACAGCAACTCATCCCGATCCACATAGCATCCCTGGAAATGCCGGGCCCCGGAGGCCGGGTCGAAGGCATTGCGGGCGTGGAGGGTGCGGCGGTTGTCGAAGCACCAGAGTTGGCCGGGTTCGAGACGCTGTACCAGGCGAAATTGTGGCTCGCGGGTCAGGGCAATGAAGCGGCGGTAGGCGCGGTAAAGCTTGGGCATCTGCTCGACCGTGGTGTCGAACGGCCCACGCAGGAAGTTCGCCATGCGGATTTCCGAAACCTGGCCGAGGGTGTCCAGCGCGATGATTGGCGCCAGGCAGCGGTAGTCGCTGCGACGGTCCTTGTTGCGAAACTCCACCGGGATCCGGCACAGCGCGTCGAAGGCCTCGGGGTCTTCCTGGCGCAGTGCTTCAGCAATGGCAAACCCGTCGACAAAAATGCTTTCGCCACCGTCGGCGTCATTCACCAGGCAATGCAAGAATTGCAGCCCCGGCTGTAATTCCCGGGTCGGCAAATCACTGTGCAATGGCAGGTTGAAAGCGGTGTAGGCGTTGCTGTCGGCATCGGCTTTGGACTGCACATTGAACAGCACACCGAAGTTGCTCTCGCGAATAAAGGAAATGCGCTGGGCAATCCGTGTCAGCGAGCCGGGTTCGGTGGGTACGCCGCGCACCTGGGTCAGGCCGATGTCGCGCACCGCCAGCAACCATTGCAACAACGCGTCGGCATCGTCCATCAGTGCCGGGTAGTCGAACACTGGCAATTGCAGGTCGTGCCGCCACAGTTGGCGCCGGGGCTTGTTCGCCAGGCGCTCGGCCCGGGACTGATCATCGTAGGCGTGGGCGCGCAACCAGCCCGGGTCGAAACGGCTCTGGTGACCGTCCTGCCAGTCCACGCACAGGCAGCCTTCGTCGTCGAGGTAGGTTGCGCCGGGGGCAATGTCTTCAGGGACGTCGATGATTTCCAGCACCTGCTCGCGGGTGACGCTGTAGACGCATTGAGGGCAAGGGCAGTTGTCCCGCAGCCACGGGTGATGAAAGGGGCTGGCCCGGCCATCGGCCCACGTCACTTGGATCCGGTCGGCCAAGGGTGTGACAGCGGTCAATGGGAAGATCAAGGGGTAGTGGCGGAAGTCGGCAAAGGCGGCGGTGTTCATGCGATCTCCTATGCGAGGCTTATCGGGCGGGAGGTAGGGCGATGACCCGGCCGATATGGGTCGGCGGCGGCAGGTCGGATTGTTGCTCGAGCAGCGCGGCGAGCCGGCCCAGGGTCGGTTCCGTGAAGGGCGCCGAGCGCGGGCCGGCCAGGTCGACGTGCAGTAGCATCTGTTCATTGCCGGCCAGCTCTTTATCACCGCCGACCAGATGCAGGCTGTGGTAGAGGTGCAGGCGTTTGGCGTCGTGGCCGATGATGTGCGTGTGCACCTCGACCTGGACGTCGAGCTTCACTTCGTGCAGGTAGTTCAGGTGCAGTTCGAGGGTGAACAACGAGTGGCCGCTGGCTTCGCGGTTCTGGCTGTCCATGCCGAGCCGGTCCATCAGCGCGTCGGTGGCGTAGCTGAAGATCAGCAGGTAGAAGGCATCGCGCAGGTGGCCGTTGTAATCGACCCATTCGGGGAGGATGCGGGTTTGATAGGTGGTTAGGGTGGGCATGCTGGAACTCCACAAATAGTCGCTGGTGTACACCCTTGTGGCGAGGGAGCTTGCTCCCGCTCGGCCGCGAAGCGGTCGTAAAACCAGCGAATACGATTTGACTGATACACCGCATTTGCCGGTTTTGGGACTGCTTCGCAGTCCAGCGGGAGCAAGCTCCCTCGCCACAAGGGGGGGTTATTCGCTAAAGGCCATGCCATGCTTGGCCTTGGTGGCCTTCACCGCCTCCAGCACCGCCAGCAGGCAATCGTCACGATAGCGCTCCAGGGCCGAGATGCTATGGCTGCCCAATTGCGCGCTCGTGCCGTCCACCACATCGTCGATCAGCTTTTCGGTCAGCTCTGGCGCTGGCAGGTAGGTCCACGGCAGTTGCAGCGCCGGGCCGAACTGGGCCATGAAGTGCCGCATCCCGGCATCGCCGCCGGCCAGGGTGTAGGTCAGGAACGTGCCCATGAACGACCAGCGCAAGCCGGCGCCAAAGCGGATCGCATCGTCGATTTCCCCGGTGGTCGCCACCCCGTCGTTGACCAGGTGCAGGGCTTCGCGCCACAGCGCTTCGAGCAGGCGGTCGGCAATGAAACCGGGCACTTCCTTGCGCACGTGCAGCGGCCGCATGCCAAGGGATTCGTACACCTGCATCGCCGCCTGTACGGCTTCGGGCGCGGTGTTTTTGCCGCCGACCACTTCCACCAGCGGCAACAGATAGACCGGGTTGAACGGGTGCCCGACCACGCAGCGCTCCGGATGGGTGGAGCCTTCGTAGAATTCGCTCGGCAGCAGCCCCGAGGTACTGGAACCGATCAGTGCGTTCGGCTTGGCAGCGGCACTGATCTGGCCGTGCAATTCGAGCTTCAGTTCCAGGCGCTCGGGGGCGCTTTCCTGGATGAAGTCGGCTTCGCGCACACATTCTTCGATGGTCGCGACAAAGCGCAGCCGATCCTGCGAGGCGCCAGGGGCCAGGCCTTGTTTTTCCAGCGCGCCCCAAGCGTTGGCGACGCGTTTGCGCAATGCCGCCTCGGCACCCGGCGCCGGGTCCCAGGCAATAACGTCGAGGCCATGGGCCAGGGCCCTGCTGACCCAGCCGCTGCCGATCACACCGCTGCCCAGGGCGGCGAAGGTCTTGATGTCGGTGATAAAGCTCATGGTGATTTCCTGAAAAAAGTGAAGATCACCTGTGGGAGCGAGCTTGTTCGCGATGACGGCGGTACATCCGACGCCTCTTCGAAGGCAGGAATATCGCTATCGCGAGCGAGCTCGCTCTCACAGGGTTATGCGTAGGTTCGGCTCAGCCGCGCTGGGTCAGCCCCATTTTCTTGCGACCTTCAGCCGGGGTGAGCACGCGGGCGCCGAGGCGGCTGAGGATTTCGCCAGCCCGCTCCACCAACTGACCGTTGGTAGCGAGTACGCCTTTGTCCAGCCAGAGGTTGTCTTCCAGCCCGACCCGCACGTTGCCTCCCAGCAGCACGGCCTGGGCGGCCATCGGCATTTGCATGCGGCCGATGCCGAAGCCCGCCCACACCGCGTCCGCCGGCAGGTTGTCGACCATGGCTTTCATGGTGGTGGTGTCGGCCGGTGCGCCCCATGGGATACCCAGGCAGAGTTGGAACAGTGGGTTGTCCAGCAGGCCTTCCTTGATCAGTTGCTTGGCGAACCACAGGTGACCGGTGTCGAAGATCTCCAGCTCGGCCTTGACCCCTAGTTCGGTGATGCGCTTGGCGCCGGCCCGCAGTTGCGCCGGAGTGGAGACGTAAATGGTGTCGCCGTCGCCGAAGTTCAGGGTGCCGCAATCCAGCGTGCAGATTTCTGGCAACAACTCTTCGACATGAGCCAGGCGGGTCAGCGGGCCCACCAGGTCGGTGTTGGGGCCGAATTCCATTGGCTGTTCGCCCGCACCGATCTCCAGGTCGCCGCCCATGCCGGCGGTGAGGTTGACGATGATGTCCACGTCCGCTTCACGGATGCGCTCCATCACTTCGCGGTACAGCGCCACGTCGCGGCTGAACTTGCCGGTCTGCGGGTCGCGGACGTGGCAATGGACCACCGTGGCCCCGGCCTTCGCCGCCTCGATGGCGGCGGCGGCGATCTGTTTCGGGGTGACCGGTACGTGAGGGCTCTTGGCGGTCGTGTCGCCAGCACCGGTGAGTGCGCAGGTGATGATGACGTCGTGGTTCATGGTGCGGATTCCTTCAGGCGTGGTAAGTCACTGCGCAGCCCTTTGGTGCTGCGCAGATGGATAGCGGTTGTTCAGTTACTGGTCAGTTTCAGGTTGTCGGCGGCGGGCTTGCCGTCGAAGGTGGTGACGCCTTCGAGCCAACGCTGCTTGTCTTGCGGATGATCCTTGAGCCATTGCCGGGCCGATTCGAGCGGGTCCTTGTGATCGAGCAATGGCTGCATCATCCGGCTTTCATCTTCGGCGCTGAACGTCAGGTTGCTCAGCAAGCGACCGACGTTCGGGCATTGTTGGGTGTAGTCCGGCGCGGTGACGGTCCACACGGTGGCCATGCCTTCGTTCGGGCCGAGGGCGTCGTCGCTGCCGGTGAGGTAGGTCATTTGCACGTTGACGTTCATCGGGTGCGGCGCCCAGCCGAAGAACACCACGGCTTCCTTGCGCCGCACGGCGCGGTCCACGGCGGCGAGCATGCCGGCTTCGCTGGACTCCACCAGTTGGAATTTGCCCAGGCCGAATTGGTTCTTGGCGATCATCGCCTTGATCTGGGTATTGGCGCCGGAGCCCGGCTCGATGCCGTAGATCTTGCCGCCCAGCTCTTTTTCGAATTTGGCGATGTCGGCGAAGGTTTTCAGGCCTTTGTCGGCCAGGTAGGTCGGTACCGCCAGGGTCGCGCGGGCGTCCTTGAGGCTGGGCTGCTCTAGCACTTTGACCTGCTTGGCTTCGACGAACGGGGTGATGGTCTGGGTCATCAACGGGTTCCAGTAACCCAGGAACAAGTCCAGGCGCTGGTCGCGGATGCCAGCGAAGATGATTTGCTGGGAGGCGCTGGTTTGCTTGGTCTTGTAGCCGAGGCCGTCGAGCATCACTTGGGTCAGGGCGCTGGTGGCGATGACATCGGTCCAGTTGACCACGCCCAGGCGCACGTTCTGGCACGCGGCGGGCTCGGCAGCCATGACGGCGCCATTGAGGAAAGTAGTGCCGCAAAGTGCAAGTACACAGGAGCTGATCAGTCGTTTCATGTCGGGTTCCTCGGCAGCTTATTGTTATGGGGTCCGGTGTCTGTGCGCCGGTGATGCCAAGTTACGCAGCCCGGCACTTGGCGAAACGCACAGCGGCGACGTGCTCTTGCACTGCAGCGACTCTTGAATGGGCCTTGCAACTGGCGTATCAAGGTCCGCACGCTACCCGCCAACCGAGTGCGCTCCATGTCCCAGGATTTCTACTTTTTGTTGATGCCGGGTTTTTCGGCCATCGGTTTCATTTCGGCCATCGAGCCGTTGCGGGTCGCCAATCGGTTTCGCGGCGAGCTGTACCGCTGGCATGTGCTGAGTGTCGATGGCGGGCCGGTGCTGGCGAGCAATGGCATGTCGGTCAACGCCGATGCCGCACTGGAGCCGCTGAAGAAGGGCGCGACCCTCTGGGTGGTGGCCGGGTTCGAACCGCTCAAATTCGCCACCCCGACGCTGGAGCGCTGGCTGCATCGGCTGGACAACGAAGGTGTGACCCTGGGCGGCATCGACACCGGCAGCGTGGTGTTGGCCGAGGCGGGGCTATTGGAAGGGCACCGCGTGACCTTGCACTGGGAAGCGATCGAGGCGTTCAAGGAGTCTTATCCGCAACTCAGCGTGACCCAGGAATTGTTCGAGATCGACCGTCGCCGCATTACTTGCGCGGGCGGTACGGCTTCCATCGACCTGATGCTGGACCTGATCGGCCAGGCCCACGGTTCGGAACTGGCGATCCAGGTCAGCGAGCAGTTCGTGCTCGGCCGCATCCGCCCGCGCAAAGATCACCAGCGCATGGAAATCGCCAACCGCTATGGCATTCGCAACAAGAAGCTGGTGCACGTCATCGGCGAGATGGAAACCCACAGCGAACCGCCCCTGAGCACCTTGGCACTGGCCGAATCCATTGGCGTCACCCGGCGCCAACTCGAACGCCTGTTCCGCCTGCACCTGAACGACACCCCGAGCAACTTCTACCTGAGGCTGCGCCTGGAGAAGGCCCGGCAGTTGCTGCGCCAGACCGACATGAGTGTGTTGGAAGTGAGCATCGCCTGCGGCTTTGAGTCGCCGTCATACTTCACCCGCAGCTATCGGGCACGGTTCGAGCGATGCCCGCGGGAGGATCGGCGACGGCAGGGGGATGGTCGGGAGCTGGTTTGACAGGCTTTTATACTCAATTATACTCGCGACTATAAATTATACCTGTCGCCATAATTGAGTATAAAACCATGTCCAAGCACCCCGGTTTTGTCTTCCGGCGCCCCGATCTGGCCCGCAATATTGTCGATGGGCTGGCCGGCGCCGGGATCCAGGATTACACCTCAGGCCTGTTCCTGGCCGCGCCAAGGCGTACCGGAAAAAGTACGTTCCTGCGCGAAGACCTGATTCCCGAATGCGAGACGCGAGGTTGGCTCGCGGTCTACGTCGACCTTTGGGCCAACAAGGAGAAGGACCCTGCCGACCTGATCGCCTCGGCCATCGCCGGGGCACTGGTGCCTTATGAAAAGGGCATCCGCAAGCTCGCCAAATCCATGGGCATCGACAAACTCAGCTTCTTGCGCACGTTGTCCTGGGATTTCAGCCAGCCGCAACTGCCCGAAGGGGCGACGCTGACCCAGGCGCTGGAGCTGTTGCACCGTGCCGCGGGTAAAACCGTGGTGCTGGTGATCGACGAAGCCCAGCATGCGTTGACCACCGAGGCCGGGGTCAACGCGATGTTCGGCCTCAAGGCTGCCCGCGACCAGCTCAACCAGGGACGTGAGGGGGATGCCAGCGGCCTGCGGCTGGTGTTCACCGGATCCAATCGCGACAAGCTCGCGCACTTGGTATTAAGCCGCAACCAACCGTTCTACGGGTCCAGCATCACGCCGTTTCCGTTGCTGGGCAAAGCCTTCACCCAAGCCTACACCGCTCATTTGAACGCACACCTGGCCCAGACCAACCAGTTCAATGCCGATGATCTGGATCAGGCTTTTGAGTTGGTTGGGCGCCGTCCAGAGATGTTGCGCAGCGTCATCGGCGAAATTGCCCTGGAACTGGGTGAAGCGAGCCAGTTGGGTGACTTGCTGCGCAACAGCGCTGAAATGCTGCGCGCCGGCGTCTGGACCGAGTTCGAGAGCGCCTGGAACGC
This sequence comes from Pseudomonas sp. 3JA, assembly GCF_036961705.1. Classification (NCBI taxonomy): domain Bacteria; kingdom Pseudomonadati; phylum Pseudomonadota; class Gammaproteobacteria; order Pseudomonadales; family Pseudomonadaceae; genus Pseudomonas; species Pseudomonas sp. 3JA. The sequence goes on along the minus strand of NZ_JBAMDJ010000047.1, from coordinate 19,451 downwards.
CCTGACGGTGCCGCAACGCGCCGTGCTGCAGGTCATGGCCGAGCGCTCGCAAAACAACGAACCCTTCGCGCCCTTCACCGATTCAACGCTGGAGGCGGTGGGCAAGGCGCTGAGGACTATGGGAAGCGAAGTCGTGCCCGGCACCCAGACCATCCAATCCTGCATCGATGCGCTGCGTGACAAGGAACTGGTGTGGAAGTCCAACCGTGGTGGTTATGCACTGGAGGACAAGGCGTTTGCCGATTGGTTGAAGGGGTATCGCAAGCAACATTGAGCCTGGGAATACATTCTGTGGCGAGGGAGCTTGCTCCCGCTGGGTGGCGCAGCCGCCCCAAAACCAGACGCCATGGTGCAACAGGTGAACCCTGCAAACCGGTTTACGACTGCTGCGCAGCCGAGCGGGAGCAAGCTCCCTCGCCACAGGTATTGTGTTCGGCTGGAAAAGGTTTATTTCTTCATCAATGCCGAACACGCCGCCTTGTATGCCTCATGTTGATATTTGTTCAGCGTCGCCGGCAAGGCGAAGTCATGTTTCTTGTGCTGCGCGTTGAGGGTCTGCGGTGACAGCAGCGTCACCGCGCAGCCTTCCAGCAACTGGAATATCCCCTCGATCTTGAACGTGGTCGGTCCGCCGGCGAACTCGCCTTTCTTGCTGCGCTTCTTGATGGCGATGCGTTCGATGCCATTCTCGACCACGAATGCCCGTACCTGGGCGGCAAACGCCTTGACGTTGGCGGCTTCGTCATCGTCGTCCAGGGTGATTTTCTTGGTGTTCAGGGCGACGTGGGTCAGTGTCTGCTGTTCCAGCGAGGCAACGGCGATGATCGCTTCGCTGCCTTTGATTTCGATGCCGCAAATGATCATTGGAACCCTTGATGCCTGGAGGTGTGGAATTGCAGTTTATCCATCTTGGTCTGGAACGCCGCTCTGATTTTTTCATCTGCGGCCCACTCAGTTCATGCTTTGGCGCAGATCGAGCATGATCTTGTCGAAGTAATCGACTCGGATCACGCCAAAGCGGGGGTATTCGAAGTCCAGGATCACATACAGCACGCAGACCATGACCGCCGCGTAACCCAGGCTGTGCAGCCAGTTGCGCCGCTTTGCACCGGCCATGCCATAGCCGATCAGCAGGGCGCTGATCAGGGCCATGGTCACCAACATCAGGTAGATGACCAGCGGTGGGTGGGTTTCATGGGCCACGGCGCGGGTGGTGGTGATATCGATCATTTCATTTTGTGCCTGCAGCACACTGACCCCCAGGGTTGGGGTGGGCATTTGCTGCAGGGCGGCGATCGTGCGTTTCCAGATGATCTGTTGCAAGTCACTGGCACGATCATGGGCGGCTTCGTCGAGTTCGTCTTCGCGCAGGTCGCGGTAATACTCGATGCGGGCGTCGACATAGTCCTTGAACGCCTGGCGCACGGCCGGTTGCTCGCTGGCCGGTAGCAGGTCCAGGCGTAGCCAGGCGGTGCCCATGGCATTGGTTTCGGCAACGATCAGCGCGCGCCGTTGATCCAGGCGTGTGGCTGCGCCAGAGAAGGTAAAGGCAATCAGGAGTGCCAGCAGGCCGAACACCGCGCCTTCTATTGCACCAATGCCTTGGCGGGCGCCCTCCGGGTCTTGGGCCAGGTGACGGTTGCCGATCCGGCGACCGGCCTCGATGCCCGCCACGATGGCGATAAAAATAGCTAACCCATATAAAGGCAAGGCGGTAAGAGAGAGCATACGAAAATCCCTTGAAAGGCGATAACACCGACTAACGTGAGTGCCTGTCATGAGCTGATCCTAAGCCCCTCCTTTCGCTTCGGATACTGTCAGAGTTAACAGTATCCGAAGCCTAATGTCTGTTGGGATATCCCCGTAGGCCTACAGTTCCAACTGGTCAGCATGGATACCAAAGGCAGCGGCAATTTTCTCGCGAGTAGCCCGGCGAGGCTTTGCGACCGATTCCTGTTGGGCAAACGCCGACTGAGAAATACCCAGGCGCCTGGCGACTTCATCCTGAGTCAGGTTCAAGTGTTCGCGCCAGGCGCGGATAGGCGTAGCGCCGTCGACGATACGGCTGACCACTTCATGAGGAATCAGATCGGGCTCCAGTTTTTGCGCAACGTATTGCGCGTACGGAATGACCACAAATGCCGGGTTTCCGTCTGCATCGTTGATGATCTGAATATCAGTAGGTGCGTTCATCATGGAAAAATATAAGTCTTTTATAAGATTTTCGAATCCTGACTTATATTTTTCCCTGGGCCAACGCATGAAGGGTGTCTGGATATTGCTCCGTGGATAACCTTCAATCCTGCCCAATCGACTCCAAAAACTCCGACCGATCATCGCTCACCTGGGCCATGCAGTCGTTCTCGGCGATTTTGTAGGCTTCGCTGCCGGGTTTGGCTGGGAAGGCGGCGATGGCGCAATCGGCGTCGCGTTGTTTGAGCCACAGTTGTTGGGCGGCCTTGACCTTGGCGGTGATGTCGTTGAGCTGGGCCTTGTCGCTGGCGTAGCGGGTTTGCAGGCGTTCGTTGAGGCTCTGCAGGTTTTCGTTGAGCAATTGTTCGGCGGCGGTCTTGCCATAGGCCGAGCAGGCCAGGGTCTGGACGTCGTTTTCAACTTCGTCGCAGGGGTTGGGCTCGGTGTCTTCGGTTGCGTGTGCCAGGGTGCTGATCAGTGCCAAAGCCAGGAAGAGTGATTTCATTGCGTTGCCGCTCGAGTCCAGTGAAAACCAGTGATGCGGCGGATTCTGGCGCAAGCGTCGGGTAAAGAACAGACGGGTAGGATGGGCCTGTTGTAGTCCATTGTCGTGGATTGACGCTTTCGGCAATTCCCCTGTCGTTTTTGCACCGGGTCGCCACGGCCCTCAGGCATATGCTGGCCCCAAAGCGCCGGCAGACGATTCGGCGCATGAAATCCGATAAAAGGGGACTGCCTGATGAGCCCAGCCGAATTGCACGCCGACAGCATCGTTATCGACGGGCTGATCATTGCCAAATGGAACCGCGAACTGTTCGAAGACATGCGCAAGGGCGGCCTGACCGCAGCTAACTGCACCGTGTCGGTATGGGAAGGCTTCCAGGCCACCATCAACAACATCGCAGCCAGCCAGAAACTGATCCGCGAAAACAGCGATCTGGTGATCCCGGTGAAAACCACCGCCGACATCCGCCTCGCCAAGGAGCAGGGCAAGACCGGCATCATCTTCGGTTTCCAGAACGCCCATGCCTTCGAAGACCAGCTTGGCTACGTCGAGATCTTCAAGCAGCTCGGCGTCGGTGTGGTGCAGATGTGCTACAACACCCAGAACCTGGTGGGCACCGGTTGCTACGAGCGCGACGGCGGCCTGTCGGGCTTCGGTCGTGAGATCGTCGCCGAGATGAACCGTGTCGGCATCATGTGCGACCTGTCCCACGTCGGTTCCAAGACCTCCGAAGAGGTCATCCTCGAGTCGAAGAAGCCGGTCTGCTATTCCCACTGCCTGCCGTCCGGCCTGAAAGAGCACCCGCGCAACAAGTCCGATGAAGAACTGAAGTTCATTGCCGATCACGGCGGCTTTGTCGGCGTGACCATGTTCGCGCCGTTCCTGGCCAAGGGCATCGATTCGACCATCGACGACTACGCCGAGGCCATCGAATACACCATGAACCTCGTCGGCGAAGACGCCATCGGTATCGGCACCGACTTCACCCAGGGCCACGACCAGGCGTTCTTCGAGATGCTGACCCACGACAAGGGCTACGCCCGTCGTCTGACCAGCTTCGGCAAGATCATCAACCCCCTGGGCATCCGTACCGTGGGCGAGTTCCCGAACCTCACCGAGACGCTGCTCAAGCGCGGTCACCCTGAGCGGGTGGTGCGCAAGATCATGGGTGAGAACTGGGTCAACGTCCTCAAAGACGTCTGGGGCGAATAACCGCCGCCGCACCGCTGAATCCTTTACCTGCGGCCTTGTGCGCCGCAGGCAATACCACGCATTTCCGGAGTCAAGTTTTCATGGCCAAAATCGCCCCCCAACTGCCTATCGAAGTCGACAGCGAAACCGGTGTCTGGACCTCCGACGCCCTGCCGATGCTCTACGTGCCGCGTCACTTCTTCGTCAACAACCACATGGGCATCGAAGAAGTCCTGGGCGCCGACGCCTACGCCGAGATTCTCTACAAGGCCGGCTACAAATCCGCCTGGCACTGGTGTGAGAAAGAAGCCGAATGCCATGGTCTGGAAGGCGTCGCGGTGTTCGAACACTACATGAAGCGCCTGTCCCAGCGTGGCTGGGGCCTGTTCAAGATCCAGGAAATCGACCTGGACAAAGGCACCGCCAGCGTCAAGCTCGAACACTCGGCGTTCGTCTATGTGTACGGCAAGGTCGGGCGCAAGGTCGACTACATGTTCACCGGCTGGTTCGCCGGCGCCATGGACCAGATCCTCGCCGCTCGTGGCAGCTCGATCCGCACCGTGGCCGAGCAGGTCTACGGCGGTTCCGAAGAAGGCCACGACGACGGCCTGTTCATCGTCAAGCCGTTGTAAGTCGAGGATCGCGCCATGGCTTTTGAAGCAATGTTCCAGCCGATCCAGATCGGCAAGCTGACCATCCGCAACCGCGTGCTCAGCACCGCGCACGCCGAGGTCTACGCCACCGACGGCGGCATGACCACCGACCGGTACGTGAAATATTACGAAGAGAAGGCCAAGGGCGGCATCGGCCTGGCGATCTGCGGTGGCTCGTCCGTGGTCGCCATCGACAGCCCGCAGGAGTGGTGGAGTTCGGTGAACCTGTCCACCGACCGCATCATTCCGCATTTCCAGAACCTGGCCGACGCCATGCACAAGCATGGCGCCAAGATCATGATCCAGATTACCCACATGGGCCGTCGCTCGCGTTGGGACGGTTTCAATTGGCCGACCCTGATGTCGCCGTCCGGTGTGCGTGAGCCGGTGCACCGCGCCACCTGCAAGACCATCGAGCCGGAAGAAATCTGGCGGGTGATCGGCAACTACGCCCAGGCGGCCCGCCGGGCCAAGGCCGGTGGCCTGGACGGCGTCGAGCTGTCCGCCGTGCACCAGCACATGATCGACCAGTTCTGGAGCCCGCGGGTCAACAAGCGTACCGACGAATGGGGCGGCAGCTTCGAAGGCCGCATGAAGTTCGGCCTGGAAGTGCTGAAAGCCGTACGCGCCGAGGTGGGTGACGATTTCTGCGTGGGCATGCGCATCTGCGGTGACGAATTCCACCCGGACGGCTTGTCCCACGAGGACATGAAGCAGATCGCCAAGTACTACGACGACACCGGCATGCTGGATTTCATCGGCGTGGTGGGCTCGGGTTGCGATACCCACAACACCCTGGCCAACGTCATCCCGAACATGAGCTATCCACCGGAGCCGTTCCTGCACCTGGCCGCCGGTATCAAGGAAGTGGTCAAGGTCCCGGTACTGCATGCGCAGAACATCAAGGACCCGAACCAGGCCACGCGGATCCTGGAGGGCGGTTACGTCGACATGGTCGGCATGACCCGCGCCCACATCGCCGACCCGCACCTGATCGCCAAGATCAAGATGGGCCAGATCGACCAGATCAAGCAGTGCGTCGGTGCCAACTACTGCATCGACCGCCAGTACCAAGGCCTGGACGTGCTGTGCATCCAGAACGCCGCGACGTCCCGTGAATACATGGGCGTGCCGCACATCATCGAGAAGTCCACCGGGCCCAAGCGCAAAGTGGTCGTCGTCGGTGCCGGCCCGGCCGGGATGGAAGCGGCGCGTGTGGCCGCCGAACGTGGGCACGACGTGACCTTGTTCGAGAAGAAGGAATTCATCGGCGGGCAGATCACTACCGCCTCGAAAGCCCCGCAACGGGACCAGATCGCCGGTATCACTCGCTGGTTCCAACTGGAACTGGCGCGGCTGAAAGTCGACCTGCGCCTGGGCGTGGCAGCTGACGCGGCGACGATCATGGACCTGCGTCCGGACGTGGTGGTGCTGGCCGTCGGCGGCCATCCGAACCTGGAGCAGAACGAGCACTGGGGCGCCGCCGAAGGGCTGGTGGTCAGCAGCTGGGATGTGCTCGACGGCAAGGTCGCGCCGGGCAAGAACGTGCTGGTCTACGACACCATTTGCGAGTTCACCGGCATGTCGGTGGCCGACTTCCTCGCCGACAAAGGCAGCCAGGTCGAGATCGTCACCGACGACATCAAGCCGGGCGTGGCCATTGGCGGGACGTCGTTCCCCACCTACTACCGCAGCATGTACCCCAAGGAAGTGATCATGACCGGGGACATGATGCTGGAGAAGGTCTACCGCGAAGGCGACAAGCTGGTGGCGGTGCTGGAGAACGAATACACCGGGGCCAAGGAAGAGCGCGTGGTGGACCAGGTGGTGGTGGAAAACGGCGTGCGGCCGGACGAAGAAATCTACTACGCGCTCAAGGAAGGTTCGCGCAACAAGGGTCAGATCGACGTCGAAGCCCTGTTCGCGATCAAGCCCCAGCCGTGCCTGGAGCAAAGTGGCGATGGCTACCTGCTGTTCCGCATCGGCGACTGCGTGGCCCAGCGTAACACCCACGCCGCCATCTACGACGCCCTGCGGTTGTGCAAGGATTTCTAACGGATTACCACCATTACCTGTGGCGAGGGAGCTTGCTCCCGCTGGGCTGCGAAGCAGCCCCAATCATCAGTCGAGAAGCATCAGGTTTACGCCTGGGGCTGTTTTGGGAGCGCTTCGCGCTCCAGCGGGAGCAAGCTCCCTCGCCACAAGTAGGTGCGTCGCTCTCACTGGCGCGCACATGATCCTGCGTCTTTGGGAGCAACACCTATGCTGAACACCCTTCTTCCTATCCTGCTGTTCGCCGCTTTGGGCCTCGCGGTCCTCGGCGCCTTGCGGCGGGTGAATATGTGGCGCCGGGGGCGACCGTCCAAGGTCGACCTGATCGGCGGCCTCTTCGCCATGCCCAAGCGCTATATGGTGGACTTGCACCATGTGGTGGCGCGGGACAAATACATTGCCAACACCCACGTGGCCACGGCCGGTGGTGCGGTGGCGTCGGTGGTGCTGGCGATACTGGTCCATGGTTTCGGCCTGCATAACCGCTTCCTCGGCTATGCGTTGCTGTTGATGTCGGCCGTGATGTTCGTCGGTGCGATCTTCGTTTACCTGCGTCGGCGCAATCCGCCGGCACGTTTGTCCAAAGGGCCGTGGATGCGCCTGCCGAAGAGCCTGTTGGCGTTTTCGGCGTCGTTCTTCCTGGTGACCCTGCCGGTGGCGGGGATCCTGCCGGAGAACTTTGGCGGTTGGCTGGTGGCGGCGGTCCTGGGTGTCGGTGTGCTGTGGGGCGTGTCGGAACTGTTCTTCGGCATGACCTGGGGCGGGCCGATGAAGCACGCCTTCGCCGGCGCCTTGCACCTGGCCTGGCACCGCCGTGCCGAGCGTTTTGGCGGCGGTCGTTCCACCGGGCTCAAGCCGTTGGACCTGAACGACCCAGCGGCACCGCTGGGCGTGGAGAAACCCAAGGATTTCACCTGGAACCAACTGCTCGGCTTCGACGCCTGCGTGCAGTGCGGCAAGTGTGAAGCGGCCTGCCCAGCGTTTGCCGCGGGCCAGCCGCTGAACCCGAAAAAACTCATCCAGGACATGGTCGTTGGCCTGGCCGGCGGCACCGATGCGAAATTCGCTGGCAGCCCATACCCGGGCAAACCCGTGGGCGAACACGGCGGCAATCCTCATCAGCCGATCGTCAATGGCCTGGTGGACGCCGAGACGCTGTGGTCCTGCACCACCTGCCGGGCGTGCGTCGAGGAATGCCCGATGATGATCGAGCACGTCGATGCGATCGTCGACATGCGTCGCCACCTGACCCTGGAAAAAGGCGCCACGCCAAACAAAGGTGCCGAAGTCCTGGAAAACCTCATCGCCACCGACAACCCTGGCGGCTTTGCCCCGGGCGGGCGGATGAACTGGGCGGCGGACCTGAACCTGAACCTGCTCAGCGAGAAGAAATCCACCGACGTGCTGTTCTGGGTCGGCGACGGTGCCTTCGACATGCGCAACCAGCGCACCCTGCGGGCGTTCGTCAAAGTGCTGAAGGCGGCGAAGATCGACTTCGCCGTGCTCGGCCTCGAAGAACGCGACAGCGGCGACGTGGCCCGGCGCCTGGGTGATGAGGCGACGTTCCAGCTGTTGGCCAAACGCAACATCCAGACCCTGGCCAAATACAGCTTCAACCGCATCGTCACCTGTGACCCCCACAGTTTCCACGTACTGAAAAACGAATACGGCGCCTTCGATGGCAACTACCTGGTGCAGCACCACAGCACCTATATGGCGGAAATCATCGACGCCGGCGCCCTGAACCTCGGCCAGCACAAGGGCGACAGCGTGACGTATCACGACCCGTGCTATCTGGGCCGCTACAACGGCGAATACGAGGCGCCGCGCCAGGTGCTGCGCGCGCTGGGTATCGAGGTCAAGGAGATGCAGCGTTCCGGTTTCCGTTCGCGTTGCTGCGGCGGTGGCGGCGGTGCGCCGATCACCGACATCCCGGGCAAGCAGCGGATCCCTGACATGCGCATGGAAGACATCCGCGAAACCGGCGCCGAACTGGTGGCCGTGGGTTGTCCACAGTGCACTGCGATGCTCGAAGGTGTGGTCGAGCCGCGGCCGATGATCAAGGACATCGCCGAACTGGTGGCCGACGCGCTGCTGGAAGACGCGGCCCCGAGCAAACCGGTGATCCCGGTCAAACGTGAACCCGCGGAGGTGCATTAATGAGCGACATCATCCGCCGCGACCCTCGCGCCGAGTGGATCGCCCGCAACCGCCTGCACCCGCTGCACGCGGCCATGCAACCGGTCCAGCACAGCTGGATGGGGCCCAACGGCGTCATTCGCAAGAATGTCCATGGCATCGGTTTCATCGGTCCCAACGGCATCAAGCGCATCGACCGCAGCGGCGCCCAGCAGGGAGGCGCGAGCAAGCGTACTGCCGCTGTGGAAGTGCAATTGCCGCTGCATCAGGTGCCGCAACCGGCGTTCTACATCAGCGTGGTGCCGGACATGGTCGGGGGCCGCTTGAGCAGCCACGACCGCGATCTGTTGGGCCTGGCCCATCAGCTTGCAGGTACGGACGGTGCAGTGCTGGCGGTGGTCTTCGGCGAGCACAAGGAAAACGCCTTCGCTACGGCCGGTGTCGACCGCTTGCTGGTGCTTGATGGCGAGGAATTCAGCGGTTATGCACCGGAACAACGGGTGCAAGGCCTGCGGGCTGTGGATAACCAGTTCAGCCCACGCCATTGGCTGTTGCCTGACAGCCGCACCGGTGGCGGCGAACTGGGCCGGCGCTTGGCGGCGGCCCTGGGCGAACGCCCGGCCACGCGGGTCTGGCAGGTCAAGGGCGAAGAGTGCATCGGTCGCGCCGGTGCCGGCCTGCAAGACCTGGCCCGGCCATTGGCGCGCTTGATCCTGGCAGCGGCCGAATGCGCTGAACCGGTCAGCGAAACCCGCCACGAAGCCTTGCCTGTGGAGTTATCCACAAGCGTGGCCCGCAGCTTGTCGCGTATCGAAGACCTCGGCGCGGTGGCGGTGGACCCGGGGGCGATCCCGATGGCCGAGGCCGAATTCATTTTCTCCGGCGGCAACGGCGTCAAGGACTGGGCACTGTTCCACCAGACCGCAGCGGCCCTGGGCGCCACCGAGGGCGCTTCGCGGGTGGCGGTGGACGACGGCTTCATGGCCCGCGATCGCCAGGTCGGTGCGTCCGGCACTTGGGTTACGGCGCGGGTCTACGTGGCGGTGGGGATTTCCGGGGCGATCCAGCACCTGCAGGGCATTGGCGCCTGCGACAAGGTGGTGGCGATCAACCTCGATCCAGGCTGCGACATGATTAAACGGGCAGACCTGTCGGTGATCGGTGACAGCGCGGCGATTCTCCAGGCCTTGATCGCGGCGGTAGAGGCTTACCGCAACGAAGCCAAGCGCGATGCGGCTTAAGAAGGATAAGTTGATGAGTACCCAAGTGATCAGCCTCGTGTCCATCGGCGCCCACCCCACTTCCGGGCGCCCCCGGCGCGCTGAACAGGACGCCCGGGCCGTGGAGCTGGGCCTGCAACTGGCCGGCAGCGACCTGCAAGTGCTGCACGCCGGCGACGTGGCCGAACCGGCCCTGCGCGCCTACCTGGGCATGGGCCTGGATGAATTGCACGTGCTGGAAAACCCCGTCGGCGCCGACGCCCTGCCGGCCCTGACCGATTACCTGCGTGATGCCGGCGCCCAAGTGGTGCTCACCGGTAGCCAGGCGGAAACCGGTGAAGGCTCGGGCATGCTGCCGTTCCTGCTGGCCGAGAATCTCGGTTGGCCGCTGGTGGTGGGGTTGGCCCAGGTCGAATCCATCGACGGCGGTGTGGCCCTGGTGCTGCAAGCCTTGCCTCGCGGCCAACGGCGTCGCCTGAAAGTGCGCCTGCCATTCCTGGCCACTGTGGATAACGCCGCGCCCAAGCCGCGGCAAAGCGCCTACGGCCCGGCCCGGCGCGGGGCGTTGCACGCTGAAGAGGTGGAGGTGCTCGATGACACCTTGCTGGCAGTGGCGACCCTGCAACCGGCCAAGCCACGCCCCAAACGCTTGAAAGTGATCAAGGCCAAGAGCGGCGCCGACCGCATGAAAGCCGCCACGGCCAAGGCCAGTGGCGGAGGCGGGCAAGTGCTCAAGGGCGTGAGCCCTGAGGCCGGGGCCGAGGCCATTCTCAAGCTGTTGATTGAGGAAGGGGTTGTTCGCTAAGCCCAGGAATACCTGAATCCCTTTGTGGGAGCGAGCTTGCTCGCTCCCACTGGGGGCATGTGTTTGCCCTCCGTTGCTGTGCGCCTCTGTGGATAACCTGTCCGGCCCCGCCGAAAAGGCCATCCAGGCCTGAACTCAAAAACACTCGCCTGACCTGCTGCAACATCCGGCCATAAAACCACTGGCCTGGCGAGTTGCCGCGTCCCAAGCCTGTGGGTAAAAAAGGTCGTTTCATCGCCAATGGAGTCCCCTCAATGGAAGTAGCAATTCGTCCGGCCTTGCCCACGGATACACGCGAGATCGCTCGTTTGTTCCGGATCTCCTCGGAGGGTGCATCGGATTACATCTGGAGCCAGCTGGCGGAGCCAGGCCAGGATCTCCTTGACGTGGGCGCCGCGCGTTATGCCCGGGAAGATGTCGATTTTTCCTACCAGAACTGCCTTGTCGCCGAGGCCTACGGCCAGGTCATTGGCATGATGCACGCTTATGTGACGCGTCATGATCCACAGGCGGCCCCCGTGACAGACCCGGTCCTGGCGCCCTACGCCGACATGGAAATCCCCGACACCCTCTATATCTCCAGTCTGGCCCTCCATGAAGGTTGGCGCAGCAAGGGGTTGGGCGTGCGTTTCCTCGAGCGGGCCCAGCAGCGTGCCGATCAGTTGGAGCTCAAGGGCCTGAGCTTGATCGACTATGCCGCGAACACCGGCGCCCGGCGCTTTTACGAGCGCCATGGCTTTAGCATCGTCAAGACCTGTCAGGTTGTCCCGCACCCGATGATTCAGGTCACGGGCGCCGCCTACCTCATGCATCGGCCTTGACCGGCACGGCGGCCTCACCTGAACCCCTGTGGGAGCGAGCTTGCTCGCGATAGCGGTAGATCAGTGGCATCGATGTTGACTGACGCACCGCCATCGCGAGCAAGCTCGCTCCCACAGGGGCATGTGTTTACCCACAATCCCTGTGCGCGCCTCTGTGGATAACCTGTTCGCCCCTCGCGGTACACCACGCCAATCGGGCCCTCCAGGGCAGTGCTCAAAAAACAGACAGGCTAACCTGCGGTTTTTCCTGGGTTTTTTGTGTGAATAAGCTTGGGTGCATAACCATACTTGCCCCCAATCTCTGTTGGCGCTTCTGTGGATAAGATGTTCGCTGTCCTCTGCACGCCAGGCGGGGCGTGGCCTCCGGCAGATTGCTCAGAAAATGAACAAACTGCTGTTTCCATCCAGAAAATCCCTGTAAACCCGTGATTTACGAAGCGTTAGAGCGGTTTTCCACAGAATCGTCAAAATTACCCCCAAACACTGTTGGCGCTTCTGTGGATAAGGTGTTCGTTGTCCTCTGCACACCAGTCCAGGCAGGGCTTTCAAGCCGTTGATCAATATTTGATCTGTGGCGTCTAAAAACTGTCATTGTTCATAAGTCACGGTTTTTCTTCGTTTTACCCTCAGAAAAATTCCGTTCGTGACGCACTTGTCCCCATTTGCTGTGGGTGGCCGTGTGGATAAGTTGTTTGCGAAAGGCTGCAAGCCACGGCAGGTATAGTCGAAAACGCGATAGATCAAATTTCATACAGTTCTAGGGAGCTGCCTTGACGAGGGTCTGCCACCTGTCTTCACTCATGGCACAAGGACACAGCGCGATTTTATCCACATCAGGTTCAGGGAGAACACATGATGGATAGCCAAACCCCTCGCTCGTATTCATTTTCTCCTGCGACGTGCGTCCCGACGCGTCCCACCTCGTTGCCCAAACGGCCCGCTCGCCGTGCCGTCAATCTGCGTGCGCGGCTATAGCGCCCCAGCAGGTTCCCGCGTTTCCCCGTAACACCGCTGACTGCCGCTCGAACCCGTACGGGATAGTGGCCAGGCGTTCGTGCGCCTGTCGATTTGCAGGCAACCGCAGAGTTGCCCCTTCTGCCTTGAGGACTTGAACATGACACGGATCTCGACCCCCATCAGTGATATCCAGGAGCACTACGACGTCATCGTCATCGGTTCCGGCTACGGTGGCGGCATTGCTGCCTCGCGCCTGTCCCGGGCCGGGCGCAAGGTGTGCCTGCTGGAGCGTGGCCGGGAGATCCAGCCCGGCGAATACCCCAACACCCTGCTCGCGGCCACCGAGGAACTGCAGGTCCATGACCCGGACGGGCATATCGGTTCGCGCACCGGGCTGTTCGACCTCCACGTTAACGCCCAGCAGAACGTGGTGGTCGGTTGCGGCCTGGGTGGCACGTCGTTGATCAATGCCAACGTTGCGCTGGAGCCGGAGCCTGGCGTGTTCGACGATCCGCGCTGGCCCCTGGCGGTCCGTGAGCACCGCGACACGCTGCTCAAGGACGGCTACGCACGAGCCCGGGAGATGCTCAAACCCAACGCCTATCCGGCGTCGGAGCCAAACCTGCCCAAGCTCGATGCCCACAAGAAGTCCGCCGATTACCTCAAGCAAGGCGCGCATTTCTACAAGCCGCCGATCAACGTGACTTTCGACAAGTTGCCCAACAACCTCAACCACGTCGGCGTCGAACAACTGCCGTGCAATGGTTGTGGCGATTGCGTTTCGGGCTGTAACAACAAGGCCAAGAACACCACGCTGATGAACTACCTGCCGGATGCCTGGAACCACGGCGCGGAGATTTTCTGCCAGGCCGAGGTGCGGCACCTGGAGCGCGACGGCGATGGCTGGATCGTGCACTTCCAATACCTGGACAGCGGTCGCGAGATGTTCTCGGCGCCGACCCTGTTCGTGCGTGCCGACATCGTGGTGGTGTCCGCCGGCACCCTGGGGTCCACCGAGATCATGTTGCGTTCCCGGGACAAAGGCCTGGCGATGTCCGACCAACTGGGCGAGCACATGAGCGGCAACGGCGACATCCTCGGCTTCGGCCACAACTGCGACCAGACCATCAACGGTATTGGTTTCGGCGCCCATTCGGCCAAGGAACTGGAGCCGGTGGGGCCGTGCATCACCTCGGTCATCGACATGCGCACCGAGGGTGACTGGCGCAGCCGCATGGTCATCGAGGAAGGTTCGATTCCCGGCGCCCTCGGTCGGGCCATGGTGCCGAGCATGGCGGCGTTTGCCGGGATGATCGGCGTGCCCACCGACACCGGCTTCGGCGCCAGCCTCAAGTACAAGGGGCGCGAAGCCGAGAGCTTTTTGCGCGGTCCCTACTACGGTGCGCTGCATAACATGCAGACCTACTTGATCATGAGCCATGACAACGCCAAGGGCCGTATGCTGCTCGACAACAAGGACCAGTTACGCATCGACTGGCCCGGCGTCGGCGAACAGGAGAACGTCACCCTCGGCAACGAGCGGCTGCACCAGAGCACCAAGGCCCTGGGCGGGATCTGGGTCGAGAACCCGATCTGGACCAAGCTGCTCAAGCACAGCATCGTCTCGGTCCATCCTCTGGGCGGTTGCGTGATGGGCGAGGATGCGACCCAAGGCGTGGTCAACCACAAGGGCCAGGTGTTCAGTGGCGCCAGTGGCACCGATGTCTACCCGGGCCTGTACGTGACCGACGGTGCGGTGATCCCGACGTCCCTGGCGGTCAACCCGTTGCTGACCATCTCGGCCGTGAGCGAGCGCAACATGGGGTTGCTGGCAGCCGACCGCGGCTGGACCATCGACTACACGCTGCCCTCGGCCCCGCGCAAGCCGGTGGCCGCGCCGACCCTCGGCGTGCAGTTCACCGAAACCATGAAGGGCTACTTTTCCACTGCCTTCATCCAGCCCCAGGGCACCGATCTGAGCCTGTACGAAGCAGCGGCCAAGCGGGGCAGGGCTGACAACTCGCCCATCGAATTCACCCTGACCATCACCGCCGCCGACCTCAACCGCCTGATCAAGGAGCCGGAACACGCCGCGACCCTGGTGGGCACTCTCGATGCACCGCTGCTCTCACCGCAACCGCTGGTGGCCAGCAATGGGGTGTTCAACCTGTTCGAGCAGTACCAGGAACAGGTCGGCGTACGGCACATGAACTACGACATGAAGCTGACCGCCGAGGACGGCAACGACTACTACTTCAGCGCCTTCAAGACCGTGCCCGAGGACAACGGTGTGCTGAACATCTGGCATGACACCAGCACGCTCTATGTCACGCTCTATCGCGGGCCGGACAAGACTGGCGCGGTGATCGGTTCGGGGGTGATGCACATTCTGCCGACCGACTTCGCCAAGCAAATGACCACCATGAAAGTGCTCAATGCCCGCAATGAACGTGAGCGCGTGGAGGCGCTGGCGCGGTTCGGCAAGTTCTTTGCCGGCATCTTGTGGGAGAGCTACGGCGGTGTCTTCGCCGGCGACGTCTACTTCAACCCGGACGCGCCGCCCCGGTTGAAACGGCCGTTGGATGCGCCGCCACCGATGGTGCATTTCTTCCAGACCGAAGACAACGTCGAGCTGCGCCTGACCCGTTACCAAGCCGGCACCAAAGGCCCGGTGATGTTGGTTCATGGCCTGGGCGTGGGCTCGAATATTTTCTCCACTGACACCATTCACACCAACCTGCTGGAATACCTCTGCAAGCACGAATACGACGTCTGGCTGTTGGATTTGCGGGTGAGCATCCTGCTGCCGGCCAGCAAAAACGAATGGAACGGCGACCAGGTGGCCCAGTACGATTTCAAGGCCGCCATCGAGCAGATCCAGCAAGCGACCCTGGCCCGTGACGTGCAGTGCGTGGTGCATTGCTACGGCGCGACGACGTTCTTCATGTCGATGCTGGCGGGGTTGCAGGGCGTGCGTTCGGTGGTCTGCTCGCAGATCGCCGCCGACACGGTGGTGGCCACCGCCACCGGTCTGAAGGCTGGGCTGCACCTGCCGGGCATGCTCGACGCCATTGGCATCAAGTCCCTCACGGCCTACGCCGACACCAAGGAAAGCTGGTTCAACAAACTCTACGACAAGGCCCTTAACGGCTATGCCCGGATCGAGGCCCAGGGCTATTGCACCAACCCGGTCTGCCATCGCATCACGTTCATGTATGCGTCGCTGTACCGCCACGACACCCTCAACGAAACCCTGCACGACAACCTGCATGAGTTGTTCGGCGAGTCGAACATCCAGACCTTCGAGCACCTGGCGCTGATCGTGCGCAAGGGGCACCTGGTGGACTTCAAGGGCAACGACGTCTACATGCCGCATTTCGATCGGTTGAAATTGCCGATCTGCTTCATCAGCGGCGCCGATAACCAATGCTACCTGCCGCAGAGCACCCTCAAGACCTATGAGCGACTGTGCGATATGCACGGCCCGCAGTTGTTCAGTCGTCACGAGGTGCCGGGCTACGGCCACATCGACTGCATGTTCGGCAAGGATGCGGTGGTGGATGTTTATCCGATCATTCTTGAGCACTTGGAGAAGACCGCCCTCGGCTAGGCGCGCAACTGACCCGTGGCGAGGGAGCTTGCTCCCGCTCGGCTGCGAAGCAGTCGTCGCTTCTGAAATCTGGGGGCCGCTGCGCGACCCAGCGGGAGCAAGCTCCCTCGCCACAAAAGCATCGCTCTGAGCCAAGAATAAGGAAAAGGATGCCATGAACGCTTACATCCGCTGGTTCCAACGCATCATCTGGGTGGGCATTGTGATGAACATGGTCTTCGCGATCCCGGCGCTGTTCGCGCCGGCATTGCTGACGTCCATGCTCGGCTTGCCGCCCGTGTTGTCCGATCCCTGGCTGGAAAACACCGGCATGTTGCTGGTGGGGATCAGCCTGTTCTACATGCCCTCTGGGTTCAACGCGCCGCGTTTCGTCGTGCATTCTTGGTTGTGCGTGCTGTCGCGGCTGGTGGCGGTGGTGTTCTGGATCTACCTGATCAACACCAACAACCAGGGCCAGTTGTTCGTGCCGATGTTGATGGGCGACCTGAGCATGTTTCTGATCCTGGGCGTGCTGCTGTACCTGGGCAGCCCGCTGGTCAATCGACCACTGGCCTTGCTCTGTGCTGGTTGGCGAGAGTGGCGCGCCGGTTGGGCGCGGCGCTGGCAGAGCCACGCTTTCAAGGTTGGCACGTTGGTGGTGGTATTGCTGCTGGGCTTCATCGGCTACCAGACCTGGTACCAGATGATCCGCGAAGTGCCGCAGCCAGACTTCGCCTCCGATGAAGACCATTACAAATACGCCGCCATCGGCCTGGGCATCGAGGCGCGGATTCCCTACTACCTGTTCGCCGTGCTGCCGCAGATGTGCCCGGAGAAACTGCCCAAGCCGGGCGGTTATGAGGTGTTCGGTTTTCTCTATGAAAATGGCAACGATCTGCCCATCGGCATGGCCAAGCGGCAGCTCGGCTACCCCACGGTGGAACCGAACTGCGCCCTGTGTCACACCGGTTCCTACCGGGCCAACGCCAGCGACGTCGCCGTTCCGGTCGCCAGCGCACCAGCCAATACCCTGCAACTGCAAGCCTTCCAGTGGTTTGCCTACGATTGCGCCAGCGATCCGAAATTCACCCCGGATGCGGTCATGGCGGCGATCAACGGCAAGTTCCAACTGGGCTTTTTCGAGAAGCTGTACAACCGTTACCTGATCATCCCGATGGCCAAGAGTGCGCTGCTCAAGCAGAAGCAGGCCTACGCCTGGCAGAAGCTGCGTCCGGCCCAGGGCCCCGGGCGGACCGACACCTTCAACCCGACCAAAATGGTGGTGTTCGGCTTCCCGGATGACTCCACCATCGGCACCGTGGACCTGCCGCAGGTCTGGAACCAGAAACCCCGCGAGTCCCTGTATCTGCACTGGGATGGCAATAACAACAACATCCATGAGCGCAATTACGCCGCGGCCATGGCCGTGGGCGCGACACCGCAATCGGTATTGCCGCCGAGTTTCAACCGGGTGACCAATTGGCTGTTGGGGCACAAGGCGCCCGCCTGGCCGTTCGCCCTGGATCAGGCGAAAGTCGCCCAGGGCAAACCGATCTGGGAGACAAACTGCGCCGGTTGCCACGACTTCGGTCGCACCGACACGGGCCAGGTTACTACCAACATCGACCAGTTGGGCACTGATCCCCACCGACTCAATTCTTTCACCGAAGGATTGGTGACGGCGTTCCACGGCTTCAAGAAACCGCCGTTCGACTTCAACGCCTACCGCAAGACCCAGAGCTACAGCAACACCCCCACCGACGGCATCTGGCTGCGCGCGCCGTACCTGCACAACGGTTCGGTGCCGACCCTGTGGGATTTGCTGCAACCGCCGCAGCTGCGTCCGCAGGTGTTCTACACCGGCTCCGACATCTACGACCAAGAGAAGGTCGGTTTCATCACCAGCGGCGCGCAGATGAAGGCGTCGGCGGATTTCAAATACGACACCCGTCTGGAAGGCAACCACAACGGCGGCCATCTGTATGGCACGCAGCTGTCGGATGTCGATAAACGGGCCCTGATCGAATTCATGAAGACCCTGTAGCCCAGGGCATTGCGAAGGAGCGTTCACATGTCATTACTGCACCATTGGGAGCATGAGTTCGACAAGGTCAAGGTCCGCCTGCACGGGTTGGTCACGCGGTTGGAAATGTCTTGGAAAAAACTCGTCAACGACCTGGAACCCGAGGAGTTCCAGGCCATCGTCAAGCTGCTGCAGCGAGGTCACGACCAGGCCCGGCATGTCATCGAGCATGGCGACCTGCCGGACGACGAACCGGCCGTGCCATGGGAGTTGTCCCACGGCTTGTCGATCCTCAAGATCGGCAACGTCACGCCCTTGCCGCAAAGCGAGGACGAGCTACCGACCCGGGTACTCAAGGACGGCACCTTGCTCGGCTGCCGCAAATGGGAACTGCTGGACCTGTTGTGGAGCGAGGCGCTGCTCAAGTGGATCGAGAACCTGCGCCACCACGCGCCGTTCGCCACCAACCCGGCGTTGGTGAAAATGGACAGCGACGTGGTGCTGGCTATCGCTGGCGACTGGGGCACCGGGCCGTTCGACAGTCACGCCCCGGCGGTGGCGGTGGCCAACCAGATGCAACTGGCCCTGGCCGATTTCACCATTCACCTGGGTGACGTGTATTACGCCGGCACCCATTCCCAGGAAGACGTCGACATGGTCGGCTGGCCCCAGGGCAAGCAT
Organism: Pseudomonas sp. 3JA; assembly: GCF_036961705.1. Lineage (NCBI taxonomy): Bacteria > Pseudomonadati > Pseudomonadota > Gammaproteobacteria > Pseudomonadales > Pseudomonadaceae > Pseudomonas > Pseudomonas sp. 3JA. The sequence continues at coordinate 622 of NZ_JBAMDJ010000047.1, read as the reverse complement.
GGCGCGTTCACCCTCAATTCCAACCATGAGATGTACAGCGGTGCCCACGGCTATTTCAAGGAATTGTCCAAGCGTTTCCCGGTGCAGCAAGGCACCAGTTACTTTGCCTTGTACAACGATGACTGGCTGGTGGTTGGCCTCGACAGCGCCTACGCCTCGGACGCCATGAACCTGTACATGGACGGCACCCTCAACACCCAGCAGATCGAATGGATGAAGACCCTGCCCAAGCGCAAGAAACTGATGGTGCTCAGTCATCACCAGGGTTTTGATATTTCCGGGCACCACAAGACGGCGCTTTACCAACCGGTATGCGATGCCTTGGGGCGCGAGCCGGATTATTGGTATTGGGGGCATTTGCACAACGGTATCTGCTACGCGCCCCAAGGCGGATTGCATGCGCGCTGCGTCGGGCACGGAGCGATCCCCTATGGCACCACCAGCGAATTGAACGGGCATGCCGGGGTGTTGTGGTCGGAGACTCAATTGGCGGGTGACGAGGCGTATCCGCAGCGGGTGTTGAACGGGTATGTGAAGGTGCGGCTGAAGGGGGAGGAGATTGTCGAGACGTTTTATGGGGAGGATGGCAGTGTGCGGTGGTCTTCTCACTGACGATCGTGAC
>NZ_JBAMDJ010000046.1:0-46859 GCF_036961705.1 Pseudomonas sp. 3JA | reverse complement strand
GCCTTCATACTTATCCACAGCGGGACTGGGACCAGACACAAGACTTATGCCCACTGAAGATCCAATGTGGGAGCGAGCTTGCTCGCGATGGCGCCGGGTCAGCTTGCATCAATGCTGAATGTCGGACCGCTTTCGCGAGCAAGCTTGCTCCCACAGGGTTCTGCGTCGTTTGTTATTTGAAGGCCAATGCCTCTGGCACATCGACATCCCACGTCACGCCCGGGTCATCCACCGGCACCTCGACCACTTGCGCCCCGGCAAACAATGCCTTGGCACCGCGATCTCCAGTCAGTGCCATCAGTCTTGGGCCAAACGCACGGTCGAATCCCACCGGATGCCCGTATTCGCCGGAGAGGACCGGCACACTGATGCCATCCTCGCGAATCCTCGCCGCCACCTGCTCGATAGTCGACGGCAGGATGAAAGGCATATCGCCCAGTACCATCAACCAGCCAGCAAGGTCCGGGCAAGCCTGGACACCGGCCGCGATGCTATCCCCCAGGCCGGGAGAGTCCAGCGCCACGAAATCGCAGCCATAGGCTTGGGCCATGCGGATGGCTTGCGGACGATCCTGGCTCGTCACCAGGACGCGCTTTTGCAGGGAGGCAGGCAAGTTCACCAGCACCTGCTCGATCACCGAACGGACGGCACCGTCCCGCCCGGTGCAATCGGCCAGCAACTTATCCTTGTCGGGGCCGGCCACCTGACGGAAACGACTGCCCGATCCGGCCGCGAGAATGATCACGCCTATCGACTCGCTCATACGCCCTCCTCGCCCACGGCTTACAGCGGCTTTTTCTGCCGCAGTTCAACGCCATTCTTGATGGCCACGATCTCGGCCAGCAGCGACAAGGCAATTTCCGCCGGGGTGTGGCTGCCGATGTGCAGGCCGATGGGTCCATGCAAGCGTTCAATGGCCTGTGCTGACAAGCCTAGCTGAGCCAGGTTATCCCGGCGCTTCTGGCTGTTGACTCGCGAGCCCAGGGCACCGACATAAAAGGCCTTGGAGTCCAGGGCCGTGAGCAGCGCCATGTCGTCCAGGCGTGGGTCGTGGGTCAAGGCCACAATGGCGGTGCGCTCGTCGGTCTGGATGCTCAACACCGCTTCGTCAGGCATCCCCGAGACGAAGCGGCCATGCTGCTCTTCCCAACCATAGACAAACTCCTTGCGCGGATCGCAAATCAGCACTTCGAAGTCCAGCAACCGGGCCATTTCCGCCACGTAGCGCGACAGTTGCCCGGCGCCGATCAGCAACAGCCGCCAACGTGGGCCGTATATGGCCCGCAGGACCTGTCCATCGAACACCAGTGCGTCGGTTTTGCTGGCCGGGGTCAGGACCACGTTGCCGCTGGCGACTGTCAGCTCACGGGCGACAATCTCATGGGCTTCGCAACGTTCCAGCAATTGCGCGACCCAGTGTGGATCACCCACCCGCTCCTCGGTCAAGCGCAGGGTGCCGCCGCACGGCAGGCCGAAGCGCGCCGCTTCTTCGCGGGTGACGCCATAGGTGATCAGTTGCACCGGCGGGCCGTCCGCCGGAATCCGACCGTCGTGCAGCCGGGCGATCAGGTCATCCTCGACACAACCACCCGACACCGAACCAATCACCACGCCATCTTCGCGCAGGGCCAGCATCGCTCCCGGCGGCCTTGGCGCAGTGCCCCAGGTCTGGACCACAGTGAACAGCACCACCCGCTGCCCCGCGCGGCGCCACTCGAGCACGCTGCGCAGGACGTTCAGATCAACGCTGTCCATCAGGCCTTCGCCTGCTGCCAGCCTTGCAGCTGATAGCGTACAGGCAGGCTACGGATGCGCTTGCCAGTGGCGGCGAAAATCGCGTTGCACAGCGCAGGCGCAATCGGTGGCACACCCGGCTCGCCGACACCGCCCAACGGCACCTCACCCGGCGGCGTGACCAAGTGCACGGCCACTTCCTTGGGCGCCAGGGACATGCGCGCCACTTCGTACATGTGGAAATTATCCTGCTGCACCTTGCCGTCCTTGAAGCTGATTTCCCCCACCATGGCATTGCCCAGCCCCATGACGCAGGCGCCCTCGAACTGGGAACGGATGCGCTCGGGGTTGATCTGCGGACCGCAATCCACGGCGATGTCCGCCTTGTGCACGATCACCGTGCCGTCGTCCTTGACCTCTACTTCGATCACCGCCGCCACGTAAGTGACGAAGCTGTAGTGCACGGCCAAGCCCAGGCCACGGCCCTTGGGCAGTTCCCGGCCCCAACCGGCGGCCTTGGCAGCGGTTTCCAGCACCGTGCGGATCCGCGCGGTATCAATCGGATAACGCTCGGGGGATTCACCATAGTTCCACTCTTCGCTCAAGCTACGCGGATCGATCTTACGGTCCGGCCCGAGCAATTTGACCTGGTACTTCAGCGGATCCTGGCCGGCCTTATGGGCCAATTCGTCGATGAAACTCTGGATCGCGAAACCATGGGGGATGTTCGACACCGAGCGATACCAACCCACCCGGGCATGGGCCACCGCTTCGGGATTCTCCAGGCGCAGGTTCGGGATGGCATAAGCCATGTTGGTCACGCCCATGCCTATTTCGAACGGCGCCTCGTGGGTCATGCCCGGCGCAAACAGTGCGGTGATGCTCGGGGCCACGGTGCGGTGCAACCAGCCGGACGGCATACCGTCCTGGTTCAGGCCGGCCTTGAGGTATTCGGCCGATACCGTGTGGAAATACGAGTGATGGATGTCATCTTCACGGGTCCATTGCACCCGTATTGCCTGGCCGGGAAATTCCTTGGCGAGCACAGCCGCTTCGACGACAAAGTCGGGTTTGGACTTGCGCCCGAAACCGCCGCCCAACAACGTGATGTTCACCGTGACCTTCTCGAAAGGAATGCCCAGGCGTTCAGCGACACGTTCACGGGTCACCTGCGGGGCCTGGCTCGGTGCCCAGGCCTCGCATTGGCCGTCCTTGAACCGGGCGACGGCAACCATCGGTTCCATCGGTGATTGGGACAGGTGCGGCAAGTAATACGATGCTTCCAACGTCGAATCAGCCTTGGCCAGTGCATCGTCGAGATCGCCGCTGCTGCGCACGACTTTTCCGGGCTTGAGGGCCGCCGCTTCCAGCTCCTTGCGATAGGCAATGGAGTCATAACCGGCATTCGGGCCGTCGTCCCATTGGATTTTCAACGCTTCGCGGCCCTTGATCGCCGCCCAGGTGTTCTTCGCCACCACCGCCACGCCGCCCAACGGCTGGAATTCCGAGGGCAGCGGGCGCCCTTCGATCTGCACCACCTTGACCACGCCCGGTACTTTCAGCGCGGCGCTGCTGTCCACGCTCTTGACCTTGCCACCATAGACCGGCGGACGCGCGATGACGGCATACAGCATGCCGTCGAAATGCACATCGGCACCAAACACGGCACGACCGTTGACGATGTCCGCGCCATCGATGGCCCGGCTCGCCTCCTTGCCGATGTAGCGGAATTCCGAAGGCTGCTTGAGGCGCAGGCTGCCACGGCTCGGCACCGCCAGGGCACTGGCGGCGGCGGCCAATTCGCCGTAACCCAGTTCACGCCCCGAAGGCTGGTGCAGCACTTTGTGCAGTTGGGCATGGCATTCACCCACCGGCACCTTCCACTGCGCGGCGGCGGCCAGTTCCAACATGGTCCGGGCGGCAGCACCGCAACGGCGCATCGGCTCGTACCAATGACGCATGCTGCGTGAACCGTCGGTGTCCTGGTTGCCGAAGCGCGCCTCATCGGCCGGCGCCTGTTGCACCTTCACTCGCGCCCAGTCGGCCTCCAGCTCATCGGCCACGACCATGCTCAGGCTGGTACGCACACCCTGGCCCATTTCCGAACGGTTGCAGATCACGGTCACGCTGCCATCGACAGCAATGCTGACGTACACCTTCGGGTCGTCAACCGCGCCATGAGGCATGCCCTCGGCGCCGAATTTCTTTTCCTCGGCAAAGGCATCCGGCAGGCCCCACGTCGCCGCCAGCACCAGCACGCCGGTGGCGCTCGCACCCTTGAGGAAGCCGCGACGGCTGAGGTTGCTCAGGACAAAATCATCGGGCAAGCGGCTCATGCCTTGGCCTCCTTCAAGTGAGTGGAGGCCTGGCGGATCGCGGTCTTGATCCGGTTGTAGGTGCCGCACCGGCAGATGTTGCCGACCATGGCTTCTTCGATCTGCTCATCACTCGGGTTGGGGTTGGTCTTGAGCAAGGCGGTCGCCGACATGATCTGCCCGCCCTGGCAGTAACCGCACTGGGCCACTGCTGTGTCGAGCCAGGCCTTCTGGACGATTTGCCCAACCGGATCGACATGAAGTTCGTCTATAGTGCTGACATTTTGCCCATTCACAGAACCGATTGGCGTAATGCAACTGCGCGCTGGGGCGCCGTCGATGTGGATGGTGCACGCGCCGCACAGGCCCATGCCGCAGCCGAATTTGGTGCCGTTGTAACCGGCCACATCCCGGATAGCCCACAGCAGCGGCATGTCCTCGGTCACATCCAGTTGATGGTCTTTTCCATTGAGTTTCAGGGTAATCATGGGCACGCCCGCATAGTTATCGAGTTATGGGGTCGAGCAATCTGCCGCTGGGTTGACGGTTCGGTTGTCGCAGACTGACTCAGGCTGATCGGGCTCTCTTATGCATGCGCACGCAGGCGTCTGCATCGGGCCTTTAGGATGCGATGGTCGCATCGTTAGGAGGCTAAATTAACCCAGGATCACGCAAAACGCCCTGCACAATCCTGCACAAATGATCTGTACGTGATTGTGGCAGGGCGTTGTTCAGTTGATCGCGAGCAAGCTTTGTTCCCACCGCGCTCAGTACCGATTGGGTTCCATTTCCAGCTCGACCTGGAAACGCTCGGCAATGTCTTTCTGGATGCGCAGGGCCAGGTCCAGAAGTTGCGGGCCCGTGGCGTTGCCGTAGTTGACCAACACCAACGCCTGCAACTTGTGCACCCCGGCATCACCTTCGCGAAAGCCCTTCCAGCCGGCCCGTTCGATCAACCAGCCGGCGGCGATTTTCATCTGCCCTTCAGGCTGTGGATAAGCCACCAGGTCAGGGTATTGCAGTTTGAGGTGCGCTACGTGCGCGGTCGGCACCAGCGGGTTCTTGAAGAAGCTGCCGGCATTGCCCAGCACGGCCGGGTCCGGGAGTTTTTCGCTGCGGATGCTGCAAATGGCCCGGCTCACGTCGGTGGGTGTCGCCTGCTCGATGCCCTGCTCGGTCAATCGCTGGCGAACCGGACCGTACTCCAGATGCAAGTGTGCGGCGCGACTAAGGGCGAAGCGCACCCGCAGGATCAACCAGCGACCCGCTTGCTGTTTGAAGAGGCTGTCGCGATAAGCGAACCGACAGTCTTCAAGGCTGAAGTCGCGCAGCTCGCCGGTCTGGCGATCCAGCGCGGTGAGGCCGGCGAAGACGTCCTTGATCTCCACACCGTAGGCGCCGATGTTTTGCATCGGTGCCGCGCCCACAGTGCCGGGGATCAGACTGAGGTTCTCCAACCCGGACCAGCCCTGCGCCAGCGTGTGCTGGACGAACGGGTGCCAGGGCTCCCCTGCTTCGGCTTCGACCACTACGCGTTCGCCGTCATCGCTGAGCAGGCGAATACCGTGGCTGGCCATGCGCAGCACCAGCGCGTCGATGTCGCCGGTCAGCAGCAGGTTGCTGCCGCCGCCGATGACCAACAATGGCACGGCATGTTCGGCGGCATAAGCCAACGCCTCGCGAACATCACCATCGCTGCGGGCTTCGGCGAACAACCGGGCAGTGACGTCCACCCCGAAACTGTTGAAGGGCTTGAGGCTGACGCCCGCCCGAACCTGCAAGGTCATAACCGCCCCTTCAATTCGATCACCAGGCGATCGGTAGCGCGCTCGATCAGGTCCAGCACTTGTTCGAAGCCTTGTTCGCCGTCGTAGTACGGGTCCGGCACATCGTCGAGTTCAGCTTCGTAGCGCCGCAAGAACAGGTCCAGCTCGGCCTTGCCATTGGCCGGTTGCAAGGCCTTGAGGTGGCGCAGGTTGCTGCTGTCCATCGCCAGGATCAGGTCATAGGCGGCGAAATCAGCGCGGGTCACCTGTTGCGCACGCTGGGCCGACAAGTCGTAGCCACGCTTCAGGGCTGCCGCCTGGCTGCGCTTGTCCGGAGCCTTGCCGACGTGCCAGTCACCGGTGCCGGCGGAAGCGACTTCCACCTGCCCGGCCAACCCGGCCTCTCGCAACTTGTGGCGCAGGATGCCTTCGGCGGTGGGCGAGCGGCAGATATTGCCGAGGCAGACAAACAGGACCCGCATCAAGCCTCCAGCAGGCGACGAACGCGCTCGAGGTCTTCGGCGGTGTCCACGCCGGTCGGCGGGGCGATCAGCGCATCGGCGACGTGGATCCGCACGCCGTGCCACAGGGCACGCAGCTGTTCCAGGGCTTCAGTGTTTTCCAGCCAGCACGGGCCCCAGGCGACGAAGTCCTGGAGGAAGCCGGCGCGGTAGGCATAGATGCCGATGTGGCGGCGGTATGGCACGCCTTCCGGCATCACGTCACGGCTTTGGGCAAATGCGTCCCGCGCCCAAGGCAACGTCGCGCGGCTGAAGGTCAACGCCAGGCCATTGAGGTCACTGACCACCTTGACCACGTTGGGATTGAACAAGGTCTGCACATCCTCGATCGGCTCGGCCAGGGTGGCCATGCGCGCCTCGGTGTGGGCCGCGAGGTTGGCGGCGACCTGATCGATAACGCTCGGCGGGATCAACGGCTCGTCGCCTTGCACATTGACCACGATAGCGTCGGCCTCAAGACCGAGCTTCGCCGCGACCTCCGCCAGGCGGTCAGTGCCGGAATTATGGTCTTCACGCGTCAGGACGACTTCGGCGCCAAAGCCTTTGCAGGCCTCGACGATGCGCGCATCGTCAGTCGCCACCACCACACGCTGGGCGCTGCTTTTGCAGGCCTGCTCCCAGACATGCTGAATCATCGGCTTGCCGGCAATCGACAGCAACGGCTTGCCGGGCAGGCGCGTCGAAGCGAAACGCGACGGAATGACAACGGTAAAGGCTGCGGTCATTTGTCCAGGCGCTCGTCGGTGGTCAGGGTGCGGGCTTCGCTTTCGAGCATCACCGGGATGCCATCGCGAATCGGGTAGGCCAGGCCGGCCCCCTTGCTGATCAGTTCGGTCTTGTCGGCGCTGAGCTTGAGCGGGCCTTTGCAGACCGGGCAGGCCAGAATATCGAGCAATTTGGTGTCCATGGAACTCCCCTGGATAAAAGGTTTTAAGGCAAAAGCCGATCCGGCAACAGGCGTATCAACTGCGTATCGAACCAGGCCGCGAAAGCCGGTGACGGCGCGGCGTCTACCGCCAGGTACCACCAGTCGGGTGCGGCGAAGGCACGGCATTTGACGGCGTCCTTTTCCGTCATGACCACCGGCAGCGATGGCGTAAAACTCAAGGCCTGGGCGCTGTATTCGGCGTGGTCGGCAAACCCATGCGGTATTGGCCGCCAGTGTAGCGTTTCGAGGGTCTTGAAGAAACGCTGGGGATTGCCGATGCCGGCCACGGCGTGCAGGGCCTGGCCGGGTGGGAAATGGTCGAGGGGGCGGCGTTCGCCACTGGCCAGGTTCACCAGTTCGGTGGGGCGCAATTGGAAGGCGAAACCGTCTTCACGGTCGGCACTGGCGCCGTTGTACAGCACCGCGTCGACCGATTGCAGGCGCTCGACCGGCTCGCGCAACGGCCCTGCCGGCAGGCAACGGCGATTGCCCAAGCCGCGGGCGTTGTCTATCAACACCAGCTCGAGGTCCCGGGCCATCCGATAATGCTGCATGCCGTCGTCGGACAGGATCAGGTCCAGTGGTTCGGCCTCCAGCAGCGCCTGGATCGCGCGACTGCGATCAGGGTCGATCATCAACGGCACACCTGTGCGCTGGACGATCAACAGTGGCTCATCACCCGCGATGTCGGCGCCCTGCTCGGCCGCGACCCGCCACGGCAGCTGCGGCGGCTTGGCGCCGTAACCCCGGCTGACCACGCCGACCCGCAGGCCACTGCGCTGGCAGTGCTGGATCATCCACAGGATCAACGGTGTCTTGCCGGTGCCGCCGACCGTGATATTGCCCACCACCACCAACGGCACGGGGGGCTGGTAGATCTGGCCTTCGCCCGCCAGGAAACGCTCGCGCTTGCCCACCACCACCCGTCGGTACATCCACTCCAGCGGCCGTAGCAGGGCCAGGGCCGGATGACCTTCGTACCACGCGGCAAGCAATCGATCGGACATGGCCATCAGGGTGCCGGGGCCGCCTCGACCGTGGTCATGCGCAGATGGCTGAAACCGAGCTTGCCGGCCGCGTCCATGGCGGTGATCACCGATTGATGAGGGGTCTTGCCGTCGGCGCTGATGGACAGCGGCAGGTTGGTGTCGCCGCCGGATTCTTTCTGCAGGGCCTCGATCAGGCTCGCCAGGTCGCTCTTGGGCAGCAATTGGTTGTTCACCGAGAACGCCCCTTCGGCGCTGATGGTGATTTCCAGATTCTTCAGTTGCTGGTCTTCAGCCGGCGAGCCGCTGACGGCCTGTGGCAATTCAACCTTGAGCTGGGTTTCCCGGGTGAACGTGGTGGTCACGACGAAAAACAGCAGCAGGATGAACACCACGTCGATCAGCGATGCAAGGTTGATCTCGATGTTTTCCCGTGGCTTGCGGCGGAATTTCACTTCTTGCCCCCAGCCAGGTCCACGTCACGGTCACCTTGCACCACCTCGACCAGCTTGATCGCTTCCTGCTCCATACCGACCACCAACTCGTCGACACGGCGTTGCAGGAACCGATGGAAGAACACGGCCGGAATACCCACCATCAGGCCGGCGGCGGTGGTGATCAAAGCCTTGGAAATGCCCCCCGCCAGTACTGCGGCGTTAGCGGTCATGCCGGAGCCGGTAAACGCACTGAAGATGTCGATCATGCCCAGCACCGTACCCAGCAGGCCCAGCAGCGGGGACATGGCGGCGATGGTGCCCAGGGTATTGATATAGCGCTCCAGTTCGTGGATGACCCGGGCGGCAGCTTCCTCGATGCACTCCTTCATGATCTCGCGACCATGCTTGGAGTTCGCCAGGCCGGCGGCGAGGACTTCCCCCAAGGGGGAACTGGCCCGCAGCTCCTTGAGCTTGTCCTTGTTCAGTTGCTTGTCCTTGATCCAGACCCAGACCTGCCCAAGCAGATGCTCCGGGGTCACGCGGCTGGCCCGCAGGGTCCACAGGCGTTCGGCAACGATACCCAGTGCCACGATGGAACTCAGAATGATCGGCAACATCATCCAGCCGCCGGATTTGACCAATTCCCACACAGTGACTGCCCCCTCGAAAAAGTGCGCCACTTTATCACACCGACTCGCCTTGCAGACCCGCCCCACCGATAAGCGCATCAGCCGATTGCGCTGGATCAATATTGCCCCGGTGCCCCGACTGCTGGCGGATCACGCCAGTATCGGCGATGCCCGGCCTCGGTGCGCGGTAGCTCGAAAGCGCCCAGTTGCAGACGAATGGCGCCCTGCTCGGCACTGTCGTATATCGTCAGGCCCGAGCGCCGATACCGGGCCATCACCTGGGGATGAGGGTGGCCGAACGCGTTGCCCTGCCCTCGGGAGATCAATACCGAATGCGGCTTGAGACGCGACAGCAACGCCATCGACGACGAACTGCGGCTACCGTGGTGCGGCGCGGCCAGCCACTGGATCGGCACCGCCAGGGCTTCGTCGAGCAAGGCGCGCTCGGCATGCGTGTCGATATCGCCGGTCAACAGCAGGCGCTCACCACCGGCCTCCACCAGCAAGACGCAGGACTTCTGGTTGCTCTCGACAGCAGAGGCCCACCGCCACAGTTCGAACCCGACCCCGTCCCATTCCCAGCGCCTGCCACTGTCGCAAGGCCCGGCCAGCAGCTCGGCGGGGAGCGCGTCGGGATCGCCGCTGATCACCTCCAGCGTCGGCAGCCCCTTGCGCACGGCGCGGGCACCGCCAGCGTGATCGGCGTCGGCGTGGCTGAGCAACATCAAGTCCAAGCTGCGCACACCCAGTTTGCGCAAGGTCGGCAGTACGACCCGCTCGCCCGCGTCAGCCTCGCCAAAGCGCGGTCCGGCGTCGTAAAGCAGGGTGTGCCGCCGGGTCCGCACCAGCACCGCCAGCCCTTGGCCCACGTCCAGTTGCCAGATCTCGGCGTGCCCTTGCGGCAGGTGTTCTTGCGGTGGAAAGACCATCAGCAACACCATCGGCCAGCCCAGTACACGTTGCGGCACACCTTTGGGCAACAGCAGCAAAAAAGCACCGAGGACGGCGATAGCCAAGGCCCAGGGCGGGACCGCAGCAGGGACCCAGGCCGGCATCCGTCCGGCAACCAGCGTCAGCCCCTTGAACAGCAGATCCAGCAGCCCGCCGGCGATCCACAGCAGGCCTTCGCCCATGAACGGCACCGGCAACAATGCAGTGCCAAGCAGCGCTGGCGGCAATACCAACAGGCTGATCCAGGGCACCGCGAGCAAGTTCACCAACGGCCCGCTGAGGCTGACCGGCAAGCCCACGATCAACAACAACGGACACAGGCCAAGCGCAACCAGCCACTGGGCACGGGTCCAGGTTTGCCACCAGCGCCAGGGCCCCAGGCGGGCGCCAAAGGTGAACATCAATATGGCCACGGCTGCAAACGACAACCAGAACCCTGGCCGCAAGCTGGCAAGCGGGTCGAACACCAGCACCCCGACGAAGGCCAGCAGCCATGCCCACCACGGATCTGGCTGCTTGAAACGCAAGCGCCACAGCAACACCAGGCCAATCATCGCGCAGGCCCGCCGCACCGGCACCTCGAAGCCGGCGAGCAAGCCGTAGCCCAGGGCGGCGCAAAAGGCCAGCGCACAGGCCCAAGGCAACCACGCCAGCCCCGCCGGCCACAGGCCATAACGCGCCGCTCCGGCCACCAACAGGTACACCAGGCCGGCAAGCAGGCCGATGTGCTGCCCGGAGATCACCAGCAAGTGGACGGTGCCGGTGTCTTGCAGCACCTGCCAATCCTCGCGACTCAGCCCGCCGCCGTCGCCCAGGACCAAGGCCGCCAGCGCGCCGGAGCGGCCATGGGCGTCAACCTGTGCCAACGCCTGGCGCACCTCGTCACGCCAGGCACCCCGGGCCGCGTGCAGGAGATGCCCGTCCTTGACGGTACCGGTCGCACCAACGCCGCGGCTCAACAACCAGGCGGCATAGTCGAAGCCGTGCGGGTTCAACAACCCGGCGGGCCGCTTGAGCTTTACTGCCAATCGCCATCGTTCGCCGCTGTTTACAGGCGGCCCCCCGAACCAGGCGAGGCGCATCGCCGTCGGTAGACGGGTACGGCGCGAATGCACATCGGCCAGTTCGAAGCGCACCACGCCTTCGCCCTGTTGCGGCAAGCCGACCACTCGTCCCTCGACCCAGCGGGTTTCGCCGTCGAGCGCGATGGGTAACCGATCGTCCAGCGCAAACTGCGCCGACAGGCAGGCCCAGGCCAGCCCGAACAGGAAAAAACCCAGAGGGTAGGTTCGAAACGGCAATGCCATCAGCGCCAGCACCGGCATGACTGCAATCAGCCATAACGGCGGCAATGCCGGCAAAAAAATCGGGGCCAACAACCCCAGTGCAAGCGCGACTAACCCTGTGCGCATAACCCGTCCTTGAGAGTGCCCTCTTCAGGCATAGACGGTCCACGGCACCGCTGGCGTTATCAATTGTCACAAAGTCTGAATCTGCCAGCCGTAGAATCCAGACATACTTGCGGCCTTACTGCGTTGAACCGACCGAGAAGCCTTATGCCCCGGCGCCTATTCAAACGTTACATGCCAGACCCAGAGAGCATTCGGGAACATAAGTCCTTACGTTTTCTCGGCACGCTGCTGCACGATCCCAACCTTTGGCACCTCAATCGGCACTCTGTCGCCCGGGCGATGGCTGTTGGCCTGTTTGCCGCGTTCTTGCCAATCCCGCTGCAGATGTTGCTGGCCGCCGCATTGGCCGTCACGGTGCGCGGCAATATGCCGATTGCGGTGAGCCTGGTGTGGCTGACCAATCCGATCACCATGCCGGCGGTGTTTTTCTGCACCTATCAGACCGGCGCCTGGCTGATGGACGTGCCCGCCCGGACGCTGCCCGATGAGCTGACCTGGGAATGGATCAGTGGCCAGTTGTCCACCTTGTGGCAGCCGTTCCTGCTCGGTTCGGTGGTGACCGGCCTGGTACTCGGCGCCCTCGCCTACTTCGTCACCATGAGTTACTGGCGCTGGTGGGTGGCCCGACAGTGGCGGCGGCGCAAGAAAAGCCGGATGTGAGACGCAAAAAGGCCTCCCGGGAAGGGTCATGCTGTTCACTTAAAGCAATCGACAAACCCGTGGCGAGGGAGCTTGCTCCCGCTGGGCCGCGAAGCGGCCCCAAACCTGCCGAATGTGGAGTATCAGACACACCGCACCCGCCGATTTACGACTGCTTCGCAGCCGAGCGGGAGCAAGCTCCCTCGCCACAGGTCCACCATTTTCTTGACTGAACCGCTTTGTCTGGGAATGGAGGCCTTCCTTATGGTGTTTCGACTGACGCCATCGCGAGCAAGCTCGCTCCCACAAGGGTTTAGGTACGCATCCCGCGCCCGCTGACCAACAACCGCGCGCAACCGATGTAAAGCACCACGGTCGCCACCAGCATGAAGGTGATCGCGATGCTGATCTTGATGTCCGACACCCCGAGAATGCCATAGCGAAAGGCGTTGACCATGTGCAGCACCGGGTTGGCCAGGGACACGGTCTGCCAGAACGGCGGCAGCAGGGAGATCGAGTAGAACACCCCGCCCAGGTAAGTCAGCGGCGTGAGCACGAACGTCGGGATGATGGAGATGTCATCGAAGTTGCGCGCAAACACGGCATTGATGAAACCCAGCAGTGAAAAGATCGTGGCCGTGAGCACCACCACCAATACCGTCACGCCCAGGTGATGCACCTGCAAATCGGTAAAGAACAACGACAGCAGGGTCACGATCAGGCCCACCGCCAGGCCGCGCAGGACACCGCCCAAGGTGTAGCCGATGAGGATCGTATGGGGCGACACCGGCGAGACCATCAACTCTTCGATCGAACGCTGGAACTTGCTGCCGAAGAAACTCGACACCACGTTGCCGTAGGAGTTGGTGATCACCGACATCATGATCAGCCCCGGCACGATGTAGTCCATGTACGTGAAGCCACCCATGTCGCCGATCTGCCGGCCGATCAGGTTACCGAAGATCACGAAGTACAGGACCATGGTGATGGCCGGTGGCAGCAGCGTCTGTGGCCAGATTCGCATGAAACGCCGGACTTCGCGGTAAACGATGGTATTGAGGGCGATGAGGTTGGGGCGCAGTTCGGAACTCATGCTCATACCGCCACCTTCGCCAGATTTTTCTCCACCAGGGACACGAACAACTCCTCGAGGCGATTGGTTTTGTTGCGCAGGCTCAGCACTTCAATGTTTTGCAGGGCCAGTTGGGTGAACAGCCCGGTGATGCCCACGGCTTTGTCTACCTGGACTTCCAGGGTGTGGCTGTCTACCAGGCGGGCCGGATAACCCATGAGTTGGGGCGCCGTCGTCAGGTCATTTTTCAGGTCCAGCAGGAAGGTTTCCACATGCAGTTGGCTGAGCAACTGGCGCATGCTGGTGTTCTCGACGATGGTGCCGTGGTCGATGATGCCGATGTTGCGGCACAACTGCTCAGCCTCTTCCAGGTAATGGGTGGTGAGGATGATGGTGATGCCTTTCTGGTTCAGCTCGGTGAGGAAGGTCCACATCGAACGACGCAGTTCGATGTCCACGCCGGCAGTCGGTTCGTCGAGGATCAGCAGGCGCGGCTCATGCACCAGTGCGCGGGCAATCATCAGGCGACGCTTCATGCCGCCGGACAGTGAACGGGACGGCACGTCGCGTTTATCCCACAGGCCCAGTTGGGTCAGGTACTGCTCGGCGCGCTCGTTGGCGATCTTCGGCGGAATGCCGTAGTAACCGGCTTGGGTCACGACGATGTCGAAGGTCTTTTCGAACTGGTTGAAGTTGAATTCCTGGGGCACCACGCCAATGCAGCGCTTGAGGGCTGCGGGCTCGCGATCCAGGTCATGACCGAACACGTTCACCGTGCCGCTGGTCTTGTTCACCAAGGTGGAAAGAATGCCGATGGTGGTGGATTTGCCGGCACCGTTCGGGCCGAGCAAGGCGAAAAAGTCACCTTCGGCGACGTCCAGATCGATACCACTCAAGGCCTGGAAACCGTTGCCGTAGGTTTTGGTTAGCTGCCGGATGGACAGAGCGGAACTCATATCGGATTACGCACCAAGAAGGGAGGGAAGAAAAGACTAGATAAGGGCGGGCGGCGAGCAATGCAACCACGGCGCACGAAGGCAATGGTGCTTGGCGTCGCCGCACAAGTACAGTCAAGTGTGTCGATAGTAAGTATTAAGTCAACGCGGTCATGACAGCTTTGCGGTAGGCCGGACGCTGCTGCAATCGCGCGTACCAGGCCTGCACGGCAGGTAGCTCGGCGCGCTGGATGGGCATCTCGAACCATGCATAAATGAAACTGCCCAGGGGAATGTCGCCCATGCCGATTTCATCACCCGACAGGTAGGGCTGCTCACTCAAGATGCGCTCGACCATGGCCAGCAAATCGTCGCACTCCTTGATCGCCGCGTTGATGGCCGTCCAATCCTGTTGCTCGGCCGGGGTGCGCAAGACGCCCCAGAACACCGTGCGAAACGGTGCGGCAAAACTGGAGGTGGTCCAATCCATCCATTTTTCAGCCTGGGCCCGTGCCTGTACGTCAGCGGGATACCAGGCCGAACCCGACGCATGGCGAGCAGCCAGGTAACGCACAATCGTGTTGGACTCCCAAAGCACGAAGCCGTCGTCCTCGATCATCGGCACCCGACCATTGGGGTTTTTCGCACGGTACTCGGGCGTATCCACCACACCGAATGCCCCGCCCGCATCAATGGCCTCGTAGGCCAGCCCCAACTCTTCTGCGCACCACAACGCCTTGCGCACATTCGATGAATTTTTCCGGCCCCATATCTTCAGCATCACGGCGTCCCTCGATGGATAAATGCCGCAGCAGCATACGCCGGATCAGACACGACTCAAATCACCCCGCATGTCGCCAAGCAAGCGCGGCACCTGCGCGCCGAACAGGTGCGGGTAGCATTTTTCTAGGTGCTCGAAGAAGAACGCTTCGGGCACATCGACGAACTGGCCGTGGTCGGTGATGTACTCCATCAGCTTTGCCCCTTGCCGATTGAACGGGTGGAACACGCTGTCGTGGCGACCGTCGAACTCCAGCGGGGCCACGTCGAACAACTCGCACAGCCCCTGGTTGAATGCCGGCGTGGCCTTGACCCAGCGGTCGTTCAGGTACAGCTCGGTATAACCGTGCATGGCGAACACGTCGCTCCTGAGCAATTCCAGCAAGCGCGGCGTAGACAGGTGATTGCGCACATCCGCCAGGCCGATGCGCGCCGGGATGCCGCAATGCCGGGCGCAACCAGCCAGCAAGGTGGCCTTGGGCACGCAATAGCTTTCGCCTGCAGCCAGCGCGTAACTGCCACGCAGGGTCGCCGGGTCGCGACTGAAGGTGTAGGGGTTGTAGCGCACCGCCTCGCGCACGGCGTAATACAGGCTGACCGCCTGGGCCTGCGGATCGCGATCGGTGCCGCGGTGGGTTTCGGTAAAGTCGATGACCGCGGGGTGATCGCTGTCGATGAAGCGGCCGGGGTTCAGGTATTGCTGCATATAAGGAAAGACCTCTCGAGAAACATCACCGCAGGTAATGCCGAACCAGGTCCTTGTGGCGAGGGAGCTTGCTCCCGCTCGGTTGCGCAGCAACCGTAAACGCTGGGGGCCGCTACGCAGCCCAGCGGGAGCAAGCTCCCTCGCCACAACAGTGGTTGGCGAACTGGCATCGGGAACCACGAGTTTATCCACCGCCCCGGCCCAGCGATAACGGCATTCCGGCCAAACAATGGCGTTTTCTCACCTTGTTAACGAACGATTTCCCACGGCTGTTGCCAACCAGACTGGCGCAATGCACCCAGGGTTTCCCACGAAATCAATCACATCGCGCTGACCGCCGGTTTTGCAGATGCCGTCTAAGCTCTGAAGGTCGGTTTTGCCTTGGTTCACGGAGGATTACATATGCTGTTGTTGTGGATACTGGTCCTGGTCGTCGGGATCGCCTGGCTGGCGCATCGGCGCACCGACCCGCTGCCCGCGCTGGGTATCGTCGCGGTCTATCTGTTGGCCATGGGCATTTTCAGCCATGCGCCCGGCTGGCTGCTGCTGATCCTCTGGGTGGCACTCGCAGCCGTCGCGGCCCCGCTGCTGCTACCGGACCTGCGCCGCCGGTACTTCAGTGCGCCGATGTTCGATTGGTTCCAGAAAACCCTGCCGCCCATGTCCGAGACCGAGCGCGACGCCATCGACGCCGGCACGGTGTGGTGGGACGGCGAACTGTTCAGCGGCCGCCCGGACTGGGACTTGCTGCTGGCCTACCCCAAGGTGCAACTCACCGAGGAGGAGCAGGCGTTCCTCGACGGCCCCACCGAAGCCCTCTGCGCAATGGTCAGCGACTGGCAGATCGGCCAGGCCATGGACCTGCCGCCTGAAGCCTGGGCCCATATCAAGGAGCACGGGTTCTTCGCGTTGATCATTCCCAAGGAATACGGCGGCAAGGGGTTCTCCGCCTATGCCCACTCCCAGGTGGCAATGAAACTGGCCACGCGCAGCGGCGACCTGGCCTCCACCGTGATGGTCCCCAATTCCCTCGGCCCGGCGGAACTGCTGCTGCACTACGGCACTGATGAGCAACGCGACCATTACCTGCCGCGACTGGCCCGTGGCGACGACATTCCCTGCTTCGCCCTGACCGGGCCGCTGGCCGGCTCCGACGCCGGGGCGATGCCCGACACCGGCGTCATCTGCAAGGGTGAATGGGAAGGCCAGGAAACATTAGGCCTGCGCCTGAACTGGGAAAAGCGCTACATCACCCTCGGTCCGGTAGCCACCCTCCTGGGCCTGGCCTTCAAGGCGTATGACCCCGACCACCTGCTGGGTGAGCAAGAAGACCTGGGCATCAGCCTCGCCTTGATTCCCACCGACACTCCTGGCGTGCATATCGGCCGCCGTCACCTGCCCCTTGGCGCCGCGTTCATGAACGGGCCGAACTGGGGCAAGGACGTGTTCATCCCGCTGGACTTCCTCATTGGCGGCCAGGACATGCTCGGCAAGGGCTGGATGATGCTGATGAACTGCCTGTCGGTCGGACGCTCGATTTCCCTGCCGGCGGTGGGCACCGGTGCTGCGAAGTTCACCAGCCTGGTAACGGGCCAGTACGCCCAGGTGCGCGAGCAATTCAACGTACCGTTGTCGGCGTTCGAAGGTATCCAGGAAGCCATGGCGCGCATCGGTGGCAACGCCTGGATGATGGATGCCGCACGCATGCTGACCGCCAACGCCGTGGACCTGGGGGAAAAGCCTTCGGTGCTGTCGGCCATTCTCAAGTACCACCTGACCGAACGCGGCCGCGAGTGCATCAGCCACGCCATGGACGTGCATGGCGGCAAGGGCATCATCATGGGCCCGAACAATTACCTGGGTCGCAGTTGGCAAGGTGCGCCGATCTTCATCACGGTCGAAGGCGCGAACATCCTGTCGCGCAACCTGATGATCTTTGGCCAGGGCGCCATTCGCTGCCATCCGTTCGTGCTCAAGGAAATGGCCCTGGCAAGCCGCGAGGACAAGGACCAGGCACTGGTCGAGTTCGACGCCTTATTGCTCAAGCACATTGGTTTTGCCGTGAGTAACGCCGCCAGCACCCTGGTGCTCAACCTCGGCCTGGGGCATTTCGAGAAGGCCCCCGGCAATGCCTTGAGCCAGGGTTATTTTCGCGCCCTCAACCGGCAGGCGGCGGCGTTCGCCCTGCTGGCGGACCTGAGCATGATGCTGCTGGGGGGGGAACTCAAACGCCGGGAACGCTTGTCGGCCCGCCTGGGCGACGTATTGAGCAACCTGTACCTGGCCTCCGCAGCGCTCAAGCGCTATCACGACCTGGACTCGCCGGACCACATGACACCGCTGTTCACCTGGGCCATGGAGGAAAGCCTGGGCCAGTCGGAGCGTGCGCTGGATGAACTGCTGAGCAACTTCCCGAACCGGGTGCTGGGTTGCCTGTTGCGCCTGGTGGTGTTCCCCTTCGGTCGGCGTCACAAGGGCCCGAGCGACAGGCTCGACGCCGAGGTGGCGGCGGTCATCGGCCGGCCCAAGGGTGATCCAACCCTCGAAGAGTTGCTGCAGGGCTGCTATCGCCCGCAATCGATCGACGACCCGGTGGGTGCCCTGCAACACGCTGCCGACCTGCTGGCCGCCGCTCATCCACTGCACAAGAAACTCCACGTCGCGCTCAAGCAGGGTCAGCTCAACCCAGCGCCGGGTGAACCCCTCATCGACGCAGCCCTGGAAGCGGGTGTGCTGCAAGCCGGTGAAGCGCAGACCTTGCGCGCGGCCGAGGCGGCGCGGCGCAAGGTCATCGACGTGGATGATTTCGACAAGGAGCAATTGACACTCGCCGAAGCCAAAGTGCGCTAAGCGGACAGCGTTTCAACCCCGGTGCCAAGGGGTTGTACCTTCGTGGCGAGGGAGCTTGCTCCCGCTCGGTTGCGCAGCAACCGCAAAAGCCGGGAGCCGCTACGCAGCCCAGCGGGAGCAGCTCCCTCGACACGAAGGCGGACTCTCATCAGCCCGATCCGCTCAAGCGTATGAAACTGCGCGCAGGCCCTTTATACTCCTGCGCCCGTTTTGCTCTTGAGGACTTATCTCGTGTCCAATGTCGTTGCCGATCACCTTGTCTTGCTTGACCACTTGCGCAGCATTCTGGTCGCCGTGGGTGAGGCCGAACAGGTGCCCGAAGAAAGCCACGCCCTGTTTCTGGAGCGCTTCGACGAGTTGCGCGCGCAACTGCCCGTCGACCCGATCGAAAGCCAGTACCTGGGCCAGGACCTCCTGTGCCAAGTGATCGTCCGTTATCCACAAATCGCCCACCTGGTGCCTCGCGACCTGCTCTGGTACTTCGCCGGCGACTGCCTGCACTACATGCCCGACGAAGAAATCGCCCTGTACCAGGCCCTGGAGGAGCGTCGTTTCGAAGCCGAGCAAAACGACGAGCCTTTCGACTGGAACCAGGAAAAGCAATTGCTGGCGATGTCGGACCAGGACAGCAAGCATTGATTGCGATCCGTCATGAAAGGCCCGCACGGTTAACCCTGCGGGCCTTTTTTATAGTATCGACCAGGCGGTCGCCATCGCGAGCAGGCTCGCGATGGGGCCGGTCAAAACAACCCATCACTCTCAGGCAACTCATAACCCGTCGCGACCTTGCTGGAACCACTCCCGCCGCCCACCGTGCTCAAAGTCGGTTCCTTCTCCAGACACGCCACTAGATAATCAATGAACACCCGCAACTTGGGCGGCAGGTAGCGGGTCGGTGAATGCAGCAACCACAAGCCACCGTGGTAGGAAGCCAGGAACGTCCAGTCGGCCAATACCTGTACGATCAAGCCTTGCTCCAAGGCATGACGGGCGGTGAAGTACGGCAGGCTGCCAATGCCGATGTGCTGCAAGACGGCCCCCAACCGCACGCCCGTGTGATTGGCCGCGTAGCGTCCGCGCACGCTGACGGTAACGGACTTGCTGCCTTTCTTG
This sequence comes from Pseudomonas sp. 3JA, assembly GCF_036961705.1. Classification (NCBI taxonomy): domain Bacteria; kingdom Pseudomonadati; phylum Pseudomonadota; class Gammaproteobacteria; order Pseudomonadales; family Pseudomonadaceae; genus Pseudomonas; species Pseudomonas sp. 3JA. The sequence goes on along the minus strand of NZ_JBAMDJ010000046.1, from coordinate 27,085 downwards.
AATTTCCAGCGTGCATCGTTCGGGGTTGCCCCCAGGTAAATGCAGCTGTGCTCCAACAGGTCATGAGGATGCGTGGGCATACCGTGTTCAGCCAGGTACTGCGGCGTGGCGCAGAGCAGGTGATCAATGGTCAGCAACTGACGCCCCACCAGCCCGACCGGAGGTTGATCGGTAATCCGGATGGCCAGGTCGACATGATCATCGATCAGGTCAACCTGCCGATCCTCCAGGAACAGCTCCACATCGACCTTCGGATAACGACGCAAGAATTCGGGCATGTGCGGATGAATCACGAAACGCCCCACTGCCTTGGGTACGCTGATGCGGATGCGACCTTCAGCCTCCTGAGTGAACTGCCCGCTGATTTCCATCACCGACCGAGCGGCGGCGACCATTTCCTGACAGCGCTTGAACACCTCTTCCCCACCATCGCTCAAACGCAACTTGCGGGTGGTGCGTTGCAACAAACGGGTCGCCAGGGCTTTCTCCAAGCGAGAAATACTGCGGCTGATGGCCGACGGTGATGAACCTGACTGGCGGGCCGCCTCGGAGAAACTGCCGGTCTCCACGACCTTGACGAAGATGGCCATTTCGGCCAGCAACGGCAACGGTAGATTTGTGCTCATGGCGCAACAGTCCTTTGAAATTTGAACGGATTATCACCCTTTTACGCCCTACCTATAATCCCGTCACAATTTCTGATGTGGATATGGCACATGACGCTTCGCCTCTTTTTCCATAGCGATGACCTCAAGGCCAACGTGGAAGTCCTGGATTGCAGCCCCCGGGAACATGAGTTTGCCGTGGTGCTGCACGCCACGCTGTTCCATCCCCAGGGTGGTGGTCAGCCCTGCGACACCGGATGGATCGGCGAAAGCCAGGTGCTACGCGTGGTCCAGGAAGGGCCACAGATCGTCCATTACGTCGACAGTCCGGTGGCCTTGGGCACAGTTGCGATCCGCGTGGATGCGCAGCGTCGACAGTTGAATGCGCGCCTGCACTCGGCTGGGCATCTGATCGGCCATTTCGCCGAGACCCGCGGCTGGACGCCGATCAAGGCCCATCACTGGCCCGGTGAAAGCCGTGTACAGTTCCAGCCAAGGGAAAATCCCCAGGAACTGGACATCTCGATGATCCAGCAAGGCATCGACGAATGGATTGCCAACGACTTGCCGCGCCTGATCACGTTACGCGAAGGCCTGCGCGAAGTCGGTTTCGGTGAACTGCCCGCCTACGGTTGCGGCGGCACTCACGTGCAGCACCTGCAGGAACTGGGAACAGTCACCATCGCCTCGCTTTCGCAAAAGAAAGGAATCCTGTCAGTGCATTACCACGTGGCCTGATATCCGCCAGCCCCTGCGACCAGCAATGGCTCGCAGGTCTCGCCTCCCCCGTCAGACCTGGCTCCTGCAAATCCCCTTCACAGCACAAAAAGACAGATTATTGACGCCCATTTGCGCGAACTCTTCCCTTCCGTCACTTTTTAGTCATTTTTTTATTTAAGGCGTGGCGCTTTGCCATGCTTGAACTACCGTCAAACAGAAGCGATGACAGGGTCGGCAAAACGCTCCCTGAAGCGAACTGATCGACACCGTCGTCGCCTTCGAAAATCCCGGAGCTCCCGGGTACCGAAAAGTCGTTTGCAAGCAGCCTGTCGTTCAGTCAGGCCGGTGAAATGCGCCCGTTTGTTGGTAAGCGACGAGGCCTGAAACCGGAATCAATGAACGGTCAGGTTAGATGGAAAGGGGTAGCCCGGGCCTCTTAAGTGATCCGAGGCAAATAGACAAGCCTAGGGATGGCCTCTTCATCGAGGATCACTTCATGACCCATCGTACTGCTCCCGTTCTAAAACATTTCCTTCATGGCCTGTTCTGGATGGGTCTTGGCTTGGATGCGGCCCAGGCCGCAGCGGCAAATTGTTCGCAACTGGACAATTTGCCGGCAACCTTCGAGGTCGGCCAAGGGCTCCAGAGCGAACTGCGCATTCTCGCCCCCGTGACGAAGTTGGCAGTCGGCGACCCGAAAATTGCCGATGTGCAGCCCAGTGGCAGCGATGCCTTTATTCTCACGGGCCTGGCACCCGGCGCCACCAGCCTGATGGTCTGGACCGACTGTTCGAAGATACCGCGCCAGAGCATGATCTTTGTCAAAGGCCGGGCCACCGAGGCGCTGACCGGCGCTGCGAGCATACCGTCCGAAGATCCGATGCTGCTCGCCCAGGTGCAGACCGACATTCGTTTCGTTGAAGTCAGCCGGACCAAACTCAAGGAAGCCTCGACGTCAATTTTTGGCAGCCGTGGCAACTTCCTGTTCGGCTCGCCGAGAACCTTGCCCACTGTCGGCGGTATTGTCCGGCCTTCATTGCCGGTCAATAACGACATGTTCAACCTGTCCTTTGCCACCGGTAAGACCCTGTTGATGATCAACGCACTGGAAGGCAGCGGTTTCGCCTATACCCTGGCGCGGCCGAGCCTGGTGGCCCTCAGCGGGCAGAGTGCGAGCTTCCTGGCCGGCGGCGAAGTGCCGATCCCGGTGCCCAGTGCCGGTAGCGACAACGTGTCCATCGAGTACAAGGAATTCGGCATTCGCCTGACCCTGACCCCCACCGTCATCGGCAAGAATCGCATCGCACTGAAGGTGGCTCCGGAAGTCAGTGAGCTGGACTTCACCAACGCGGTGAACATCGCCGGGACCCTGGTGCCAGCACTCACGGTACGTCGTACCGACACCAGCATCGCCTTGGCCGATGGCGAAAGCTTCGTCATCAGCGGCCTGATCAGCACCCGCAACAGCTCCCAGGTGAACAAGTTTCCAGGGCTGGGCGATGTGCCGATTCTCGGCGCGTTCTTTCGTGACAACGCCATCAACCGCGAAGAGCGCGAACTGCTGATGATCGTCACGCCGCACCTGGTCCAACCGTTGGCCGCCGACGCGCAACTGCCAACATTGCCGGGCGAACAACTGCGCAATTACGACCCGAATTTCTACCGTATGTACTTCCTCGAACATGGCGAGTTCGACAACCGCAGCGGGCTTTCCCAATGAGCCGGCGCCTGGTGTGCAACGCGTACGACGTCCAACGGTTCGCCAAGGGGTATTCCATGAAAACAGTGATCGCATTAGCGGCGTCCTTGATGCTTGCCGGTTGTGCCAGCAGCGGCGTGGTGGCTTCACGCGCGACCGATTGCGCCAAGCCCGGAGCCGACCAGGAACTGGCCTTGAACATGGCCGAAGACATGGCCAACGAAGGTCGTTTGTACGCCAGCCTGGCGAACCTCGAACGCTTGCCCGAGGACTTGGTCCAGGTCCGCCTGCGCAAGGCTCGGGTGCTGCGCCTGATGGGCCGCAACGAGGCCGAACCGTTGTACAAAAGCCTGCTCGGGACATGCCTGGCCGCAGACGGTGAACATGGCCTTGGTCAATTGGCAGTCGCCAAAAATGACAATGCAGCCGCTACGCAATACCTCGAACGCGCAGCGAAAATGGCCCCGACCGAAGGCAAGATCCGCAACGACCTGGGTGTCGTCTACCTCAACCAACGACGCATTTCAGAAGCCCGCTTCGAGTTCATGACCGCCATGGAGCTCCAACAGTCCGACACGCTGGCTGCGCTCAACATGGTGACCCTGCTGATCTACCAGGACAACTGGAAGCAGGCCGCCGAGCTCGCGAACATGGCCAAGCTGAGCCCCCAGCAAGTGGCAGATGCCCAAGCCCGTGCGGAAAAAATCAGGGGTTCGGCCACAAACACAATGACGTCACCCGCCAACCGCCCCACCGAGATCGTCGATGCCTCAACTGGCGCGGTCAAGTAGAGCGTTACGAGGAGTTCAAGAAATGATGACCAAACAATTGATGATCGCATGCATGGTGAGCCTGTCCAGCAGCGCCTGGGCCATTGACCCAGGCCCCTCTTCGGCCGCACAGCAAGGCACCGAGAGCTGGATGCAACTGCAGATTCGCGGTGTGGTGGCCTCCACCAACCTGCAAACCGCCTCGGCCGCCGAGCGCGAGATGGCCATGCAGCGTTGGCTCAACAGCTTCAACTACCCGATCCCGGAATTCTTTGACCAGGACTCGGCAGGAGAAATCACCAGTAGCAAATGAACCACGCAGAAAACGAAAAGATCGCAGCCCTCGACAGCGCCTACATTGATCCGATGTAGGAACTGCCGAGGGCTGCGGTCTTTTGGTCTTTCCTGCATGAACCGAACGCGCTTGGCAGAGGCTATGGCTTTATCTGGCCGGGCGTGATTTTTGGCTTTTTGGGTGTTCGAGCGGGTATCAGCATTCAGGCCATAACCCTTGTGGCGAGGGAGCTTGCTCCCGCTGGATCGCGCAGCGGCCCCTGGCTTTTGGGCGTCTGCTGCGCAGCCGAGCGGGAGCAAGCTCCCTCGCCACGGTTACCGGCTTCGGCCTGACACTCCATGTACCGCATGCCCCAACAGCGCGGTTCGACGTTTAGCTAAATCTCGCGGCCACAGGGGCGGGGTATTGGCTGGAAGGATCGAGTGACGACAGATAGGTGACTGTCAGAAAAATCTGTGGGAGCGAGCTTGCTCGCGATAGCGGACCGACATTCAACACCGTCATTGACTGTCAAGCCACTATCGCGAGCAAGCTCGCTCCCACAATGGGCCTGTGGTGAACACAAGGCTCATGGACACTCACCGATCTACATATTCCCGAAGGCCCTGAACACGCCGATCATGGCCGGGCCGATGGCAACCAGGAAGAAGCTCGGCCACAGGCAGAAGATCAGCGGGAAGATCAGCTTGGTGCCAATCTTGGCCCCCATCTCTTCCGCGGCCTGGGTGCGCCGGTCGCGAAACTCATCGGCGTAGATCCGCAGGGTATCGGCCACGCTGGTGCCGAAACGAATGCTCTGCGCCAGCAGGCTGACCAAACCCTGGATATCCTCCAGGCCGGTGCGCACGGCCAGTTGCTTGAGGGCCTCGGTGCTGGTGATGCCCGCCCGGATCTGCGCATTGACCAGCGCCAGTTCCTCGGCCAGTTCGACCTGGCTGACTGACATCTCTTCGGCCACCCGCTCGATCGTCGTGGGCAGGGCCAGGCCCGACTCGACGCAAACCACCATCAGGTCCAAGGCGTCCGGGAACGCGGCGCGCAGCCGGCCTTGCCGTGCCTGCTTGCGTTTACCGACGTAGATCGCCGGCAGCAACCAACCGATACCCGCGATGAGGGTGACCGCCAGCAGACCAATGGCCACTGAAACCTTGACCATCGGCAGCAGCAACAACGCAATGCCGACCAGCAACAACGGCAACATCAGGCGCACCGCCCAATACATCTGCACCGCCGAGGCAGAGCGGTAACCGGCATGGGTCAGCAAGGTCTGGGTGGCGGACGTGTGGGCCTGGTCGGTGGAAGCAAAGCGTTGGCCGATCCGTTCCAGCAAGAGTTGCAGGTTACCCGGCGCCTCCTGCCCCGTCGTGCTTCCAGCGTAACCGCGCTTGATCAACGCCAGGCGCCGCTGCACCGGATCCTGCAAGCCCAGCATCAATAGCAGGAGCGCGACGGCCGCCAGCACCGTGCTGAGGCCAATCGCGGCGATGAACAACAGGCGCGCCAGTTCTTCGTTACCGGTAAACCGACTCAACAATCCGAGCAAAAAGTCCATGACTGAAACCTCTTGGCGCAACAGCGCTTAAACCTGGATCCGGATGATCTTCTTTATCCAGAAAATCCCGATCAACATGGCGCAGAATGCGCCGATGATCAGCTTGTGCCCTATGGGGTCATTGATCAGCACCGGCATGTAGCTGGGGCTGGTGAGCACGATGGCGATCGCCAGCACGAACGGGATCGCCACCAGCACCCAGGCCGACATGCGCCCTTCCGCCGACAACGTCTTGATCTTGCGCTGGAACCGGAAACGCCCGCGAATCAGGCGGCTCAAGCGCTCCAGCACTTCGGTCAGGTTGCCGCCAGTCTCGCGGTGGATGAGGATCGAAGTCACCAGCATCATCACCGTCATGCTCGGCATCCGCTCCAGCAGGCCGAGCATGGCCCGGCGCACGTCGTTGCCGTAGTTGATATCGGAAAAGGTCATACCGAACTCCTGGGCGACCGGCCCTTTGTGCTCCTCGGCGACCAGACGCAGGGTTTCGTTGAACGGATGCCCGGCGCGCAAGGCCCGGCACATGGCGTCCAGCGCATCCGGCAAACCTTCCTCGAACGCGGCGAAACGCTTGTTGCGGTCACGCAGGATTTTCAACACCGGCACCCAGGTCAACGCAAATGCCGCCAGCAGCGCCAGCCACCAGACGGGCGAGACCATCAGTACCAAGGCACCGGCCGCCGCCCCCAGGACCAGCCCCAGCAGCATGACCCGATAGGCCCGGTATTCATGACCGGACTGCTCGATCAGTTGGGTCAGGTTGGCCATGAATGGCAGCTGTTCCAGGCGGGCTTCCAAGGGTGACAGGCGCGTCAGGTATTTCTGCCGCAACACGGTCTGCATGTTGGGCAAGTGGTTGGCCTTCTCCAGCACATGCAAGCGCCCGCGAATACGCTTGCGCATCTTGCCGGCTTCACCGAATACCGGCACCACCACGCCCTGGGACAGCAGGAATACGGCGATGAACACCATGCCGAGGAAAATCAGAATGAACTCACTGGGGATATTGCTCATGACGTCCGGCCCTCCATCCACTCAGGGCGAAACAGGATCAGTGGCAGCTCGATGCCGCGCTTGGCCAGCACATCGCGGAATGCCGGGATCATGCCACTGGGCCGATACTCCCCAAGCACCTCGCCGTGCTCACCGATGCCCTGGCGCACGAAGGAGAAAATTTCGGTCATGGTGATGATCTCTCCTTCCATCCCATTGATCTCTTGCATGCTCACCACGCGTCGCTTGCCGTCTTCTTGACGCTCCAGTTGGATCACCACATCGATGGCCGAGGCAATTTGTTGACGCATGGCCTTGATCGGAAACGTCGCCCCGGTCATCGACACCATGTTCTCGATTCGACCTAATGCGTCCCGTGCGGTGTTGGCGTGAATGGTGGTCAGCGAACCGTCGTGGCCGGTGTTCATCGCCGTGAGCATGTCCATCGCCTCGGCGCCACGCACCTCGCCGATGACAATGCGGTCCGGACGCATCCGCAAGCTGTTGCGCACCAATTCCCGCTGGCTCACCTCGCCACGTCCCTCGATGTTCGACGGCCGGGTTTCCAGGCGTACCACGTGAGGTTGCTGCAGTTGCAACTCGGCCGAATCCTCGATGGTGACGATGCGTTCGTTATGGGGAATGAAACTCGACAGCACGTTGAGCATGGTGGTCTTGCCGCTGCCGGTCCCGCCGGAGATCAGCACGTTCAGGCGCCCGCGAACAATGGCCTTGAGCAGCAAGGCAATGGCCGGGGTCATGGTGCCGACCTGGATCAGGCTGTCGGTGTTGAGCAGATCCACGGCGAAGCGCCGGATCGACATGCTTGGACCGTCGATGGCCAGCGGTGGAATGATTGCGTTGACCCGCGAACCGTCCTTGAGCCGGGCGTCCACCAACGGCGAGGACTCGTCGATGCGCCGCCCCAGGCTGGAAACGATGCGGTCGATGATGTTCAGCAGATGCTGGTCGTCGCGAAAACGCACGTCGGTGCGTTGCAGCTTGCCGAAGCGTTCGACGTAGACCGAAGCAAACCCGTTGACCAGGATGTCGGACACGCTATGGTCGGCCAACAGCGGTTCCAGTGGCCCGAGACCGAGCACTTCATCGGTGATCTGCTTGATGATCAGTTGCCGGCTGACGGTACTCACCGGCGCCGAATGTTCCTCGAGCAGACGCTGGCAAATTTCGCGTATCTGCCGCGCGGCCTCGGCTTGCTCAAGGGTATCGAGCAACGACAGGTCCATGACCTTGAGCAGTTGCTGGTAGATCTTTTCCCGCCATTCGGCCTCCACCGGGGTCACCTGGCTGCGGGTTTCATACAGCACGTCGGGGATGGCCTGTTCCCAGGCCATCAAGGCGTCCGTCGGGTCCGGCAAGCCGTCCTCGGGCTGGGTGCCCGCTGAGGCGCCGGATTTGGAAGGTTGTTTGCGCAAGCGGTTACGAAAGTCGCTGATCATGGGTCATCCCCCGAAAAAACGGTTGAAGGCACGTTTAAGCAAGCCCTTGTCCGTGGACATCTGGTGACCGACCAGGTCTTCGGTCAAATCGCGCAGGGCGGCGGTGATGGCCGCCTTCGGCGCATGCAGCCCCAACGGCACGCCAGTGTTCTGACTCTGGCTGACCAGGTTGAAGTCATTGGGCAATTTCGACAGGTTCGTGCAACGCAGGGCCTCGCCGATGTCCTTGAGGCTGACGGCGGCGTTTTTGTCATAGCGATTGATCACGATCTGCAACTGATCCCCGCGCACGCCCAGGTCTTCACGCAGGATCCGCACCAGGGCGCTGGCATCGCGCAGGTGGCTGACGCTCTGTTGCACCACCACGTACACCCGGTCCACCTGCTCCAGCACCGAGCCGGTGAGGTGGTCGATCTGCCGCGGCAGGTCCACCACCACCCAGTCATAGCTGGTACGGGCCAGTTGCAACAGGGCATCGAGCTGTTCGGGTTGGGCGTCCTGGGGCAGGCACAACTCGCCGGCCCGGCCACCGAGCACATGCAGGGTCGGGCTGAAGTGGCTGCAAAAACCCCGCAGCGCGACGCTGTCCATGTCATCGATCTGCTGCAGCACTTCCAGATGGCTGTGGGACTGCGCTACGTCCAGGTAATGGGTCACGCTGCCAAATTGCAGGTCCATGTCCAGCAACAGCGTATTGCCGGCCCGGGCGCTGAGTTGTTGGGCCAGGTTGCACGCCACCAGGGTTCCGCCGGAACCGCCCTTGGCGCTGATCACCGCGATCAGCTTCCCTTCATTGCCGTTGCCGAGGCGGACTTCCGTCACCAGGCGATTCAGGGCCGCCACCAACTCTGTATCGGCGATGGGTTCGGGCAGCACGTCCCGGGCGCCGGCCTGCATCGCCAGGCGCATGCCCTCCTGCTCACCCAAGGGACCACACACCAGCATCGGCGGACGTTCATGGGCCGGACGTTGCAGCAAGGCTGACAATTCTTCGCGCCACAGGTGGCTGACGCGTAGCAGCAACAGGTCGGGCATGCGGTCCAGGCCGTAGAGCGGGTCGACATGCCCGTTGCTGACCAGGCGCGTACTCACCTCAAGGCCAGGCATACGCTGGCAGACGCATTGCAGGTCACGCAGGGCCGTGGCATCGCGGCTGCTGATCAGTATCCGCAGCCCGGCTCTGCCAGTCGCGGTCGAAAGCGGAGTTTCCCTGGTATTCAGCATGGTGTGATCTCCCCGGAATCGGAATGACGCCCAAGGCTTTCGCGTGGCAAGGTTGCCCTGAACGCGGGCAAGGTAATGGGCACGCCTAAGCCGGGAATGAACAGGTTGAAAACGAAGTTCTCCACGCTCAAGCGAACGTAGCGAATGGCACGGAAACCGTTGGCGCCGGAGGTGTCGGCTGGGTTCGCCACGACGGCTCCGTTGACATCCAGGTAGGTCAGCGCCAGGTTCGAGGTCGCCAGGCTGGTGATCAGTTGACTGGTGCCGGCGTCCGTCGCGGCGTTGAAGATGGCCCGACGCAACACCACCGGGTCGCTGACATTACACACCGCTGCCAGGCGCGCACCGCGCCGCGCGGCTTCATCCAGCGCATTGACCGTGAAGTACAGCCGGCCCATTTCCACCACGCCGAACAGCAGGATGAACACCAGCAAGCCCACGAAGGAAAACTCCACGATGTAAGTGCCGCGCATGTGTTTGTGATTCATCACAGCGCCCTCATGACAGTGGTTGCGACCAACTGGATCCCCAGCGGAATGGCATTGCCGAAAAATCCTGGAATCGAACCGGTGCAGTTACCCGCACCAATCACCGGACAGAAGGGGTAGGTAATGGTGACGCGCACATGATCGATGCCCTCGGCGGCGACCTGAACGTGAGCCGTGGTCAACCCTGACACCACGGCGGTGCCGGTAGCACTGGGCACGCCATACACCGCGACGTTTTTTGTCTGGGTCAGCAACGTGTTGTTCAGCGTGATGCCGCCCAGGGTGGTATTCCACGCCTGGCTGGCGACGAAACGGTCGGCATCGCGACTGGCCTGCAATAGCACGTTGTATTGGTAGAGCATGCGGCCGAACTCGCCGAAGGCCAGCAGCAGCAACAGCAGCAACGGCAGCACCAGGGTGAACTCCACCAGCGCTACGCCTTGCTGGGCTTGTGCGGGTTTGAAATGAGAAAGTCCCATGACGCCTCCTACGAGTCGGTGCTCGGCGTGCCGCTGCCGTTGAGATAGGTTTTGTAGAGCTGGATGATCTGCGGGCCGGAATCGGTGGAGGGCGTAGGACCGGGCACGTTGTCGCCTTCGCACTCCTGGACGAACTGGCCGAAGATAATGGACTCCGAACCACCGCCGTCCACCGGCTGCACGACGAAATAGCAGCCGAACCCCAAGACTGGAATCGACGTCGATCCGCTCAGCTTCCCGGCGCAATCACCGATCACGATTTTCAACATCCGGCGCTCGAAAACCCCGTTGCTTTCACAACCGCTGCCACCCCCAGCCACACAGGCGGCGACCTGGGCCCGCCAGTCGTTGTAGTCCTGTATCGCCTCGCCGCCCGCCGAAAGATCGCCGTTGCTCGAATTGATGGATTGGCCTTTGTATTGCGCCTGGGAGAGCGCATCGTTGTAGGTGATCGCCGGGGTGCCTGAGGACGTGACCAGGTCCGGCGGGTAGTCCGAAGAACTGACGGGGCCGTTGTAGATACCGAAGCGCGTGTTCAAGCCTTGGGAAGTAGGACCGGCTTTATTACCTGGCGCAGTCTGGACGTTGTCGCCGACACTGCGGCAAACCGAGCCACCGCCGGCCAGATCCTCGCGAACTGCGCTGCCGCCTGAGCCGAAATCCAGCAATTGGAAGTTGCCCGGGCCGATGGGTGATGTGTTCCCCGCCGCCGTTTTCAAGACTTCCAGATCGCCAAACTGATACCCCCAGAAGTTGCCGGCGGCCGGGTCGTATTGAGTGGGATCGCCACAGACCATCAACGGCGCCAGATCACACGGAGAGGTGGGGCTGGGCCCCGCGGTGGCAATCGCCGCCACGCGCTTGTTGCCCAAGCCGGCGCTGCCCATCGTTTGCACGAAGCTCCAGAAAAAACCGTTCAATTGATAACTGGCCACCGACACCCGTACGTATTTGGCATCGGTAGGCCCTGGATAGGAGAACGGGCCGTAGACGCTGCTGGACAGTTCCACCACGGCAAACGCCCCCGGGTTGCCAGCAACGGCGGTTGCCAGTTCGGTGTTGCCGGCGGCGTTGGCGTTTCTGTCAAGCGTGTCCAGGGCCGCCGCGCGAGTGGTGCTGGCCATGTTGATGCTGCCACTCACCTGGCTCAGGGTCTTGGCCCCGCCCAGGGCGGCGGCATCCACCGCATTTTGCAGACGCGTCTTGTTCAGCAGCATGTGCCCGCCATCCAGGGCCAACGCCGCCATCATGGAAATCGCTACCAACGCGATCACCATCAGTACACTCACCGCCCCTCCCTGGCGCCGGATATTGGCATTCATCATCGAGCCCTCATACAACGTTTGAGGATCGGCATCGCCACGGTCCACAAGGGCCTGGCATGGAGGGTGTTACTCAGCGGACATTGATCACACTGCTTTCAGTTCCGCGGATCAGCGTGATCGCCCCGCCTTGCGGCTTGGCACTGCGCTGTACCACAGGTTTTGGCAGTGGAGCGGCCATCGCCACGACTGGCGCCGGGGCTGGCGGTGCAACGGCCACGGCCTTTTTCTCCAGGTTCAACGGGTTGCGCAAGGCCAATTGCAACTTGCCCTCGGTCTGCGCAGTGACCAGCAATTCCGCTTCGGTGGCCGACATTTCCAACGTCACAGCACGCACCACTACGGGTTGGGTCTTGTCCGTGCCTGCGGTCTGGTCCACGGCCAGTACCCGCAGGTTTTCCAGGAGGGTCCGGGACGTCGCACTGTTGCTGCCGGCACTGGTGGTCTTGGTCGCCAAGACATCGACCCGGTTGCCCGGCAAGAGGAAGCCACCCACGCCGACCACATCATCCACCCTTACCGAAATGGCGCGTTTGTCCGGTGCGATCAGCGAAGCCAGGGTGCTGCCACCCAGGTGCTCACTCAACCGCGCGCCCCGCACGATGTCGCCACGCAGGATGTCGAAGGTGGCGATCTTGCCTACGGCCTGTTCGCTGGAATCGAAGGCGTCGTCCGGGATCGTGTCCATGGGCATGCGCACGGTGGTGACCTGCTGGGCCTCGACCATTTGCCCGAAGGGGATTTCCACCGTGGCGACCACCACGCTTCGCAAGTGGTCATCGGGGGTCGCATTGAGTCGTGCGCTCAGCCAGGAGTCGGCCATCCATGCGGCACCAAGGCCCATTACCAGGGAAACGCCTATCAGGGGAAGCGTACGAGAGCTCATGTCGGTATCTCCAGATCAAAGGAAGTCGAGCTGAACGAAATAGTTGTGCCAGGCCCATTCCAGCTCTTGCGGCGACAGGGGCCCGGAACCGCCCAGGTAGCGCTGGCGGTCAAGCGCCATGTTCAACAGGTCACGGGGATGGCAAGGCACCAGCGGCATGCCTTCGCCTGCGTAAAGCCGCTGCAGGACATAGCGCACCAACAGGGGGTCATACGGGATGCCCAGGCGTTCGCATTCCTGGCGCCAGATCTGTTCGTACTCCTCGGGCTTGAGGTAGCCGAACTGCACCTTGTAGCCAATGCGCCGCAGGAAGGCCTCGTCGGCCAATTCGAGGGGATTGAGGTTGGTGGAAAACACCAGCACCAGGTCGAATGGCAGCTCGCAATGCCGGCCGCCGCCCAGGTTGATGAAGTCGCGCTTCTCCTCCATGGGCACGATCCAGCGATTGAGCAACTCGGCTGGGGCCATGCGCTGGCGGCCCATGTCATCGATGATGAACAGGCCGTTGCTGGCCTTGAGCTGCAAAGCCGCCTGGTATTGCCGGGTGAACGGGTCGTAGCGCACGTCCAGCTGTTCCATGTTCAGCTCGCCGCCGGTAATGACGATCGGGCGTTTGCAGCACAGCAGCCGGCGGTCGATGCCTTCGTTGAGCATCAGGTTGTTCGATTGGCCGTGGTCATCCAGGCGCTGGTGCACCTGCGGGTCGTAGATCTCGATGACCGACTCGTTGATGACGATGGCATGGGGCACCCAGATCGCCTCGGCGAACAGCCGGATCAATCGGCTGCTGACATAGGTTTTGCCCGTGCCCGCCGGACCGTAGATCATGATCGCCCGCCCGGAATTCAGGGCGACGCCCAACTGGTCGAGCATGCCTTGGCTCAGCACCAGGCCGGCCAAGGCCTGGTGCATGTCCTTGGCGGTGATGCGGCCATGGTGAATGGTCTGGATCTTGATCAGCGAGCGATAGGTGCTGACCGGGAACGGGGCCGCGCCGATGTAGCCGCTACGGGCCAGGGCGTCACGCGCCGAACTGCGACCGCGTTCGGTCAGGCCATAGCGCAGCGTCTGTACACCCGTTTGCCCCAGCTGGCCCAGCACTTCGACACGACCGTCCTTGCGCAGGAACGCCAGGACTTCTTCCAGCACCGCGCCGGTCAGGGCCAGGCGCTCCACCAGCCGCGACATGTCCAGCACACCGGCGTCGTGCAGATGCTTGCACACCAGCTCACCCAGGAAGCTGTCGCTCAGGCCGGTGTCGCGAATGGTGCAAGGTTGTGGCGCCAGGCGTTGGACCGCTTCCCGTTCGCTGGGGTAGGCATCGCTATCGTTGATGACGTGCATGACTAGACTCCCCAGCCGCCGGCAACCAGTTGCCAGTAAACGCTGTTCAAAGTACCGATCAGGATCGCAATCGAATAAGGAAAGGGTTTACCGGCCACTTCATCGGAAGTCGGCGCCAGATAGGCCTGGGCTCGCACCATCAACCAATAGCGCCCCAGGGTCTGGAGCAGTTGGCCACGGGCCAGGACGATCAGGAAACCGCACACACCGCCGGCGATCAGGCTGAACAGCGCCGCCCACAGTGCGTAATGAAAAGGCAGGAAGCTGCCGACCATGGTCATCAGCTTGACGTCACCGGCGGCCATGCCACCCACCGCGTACATAGGCAGGAACAACCCGAAACAGATCAGCATGCCCAATAGGCTGTCGCCCAGGCCGCCGAGCCCACCGGTATAAACCTGGCCGGCCAACCCCAGGGCAAGGCCCAACAGGACCAGCGTGTTGGGGATGCGGTGGCGAAGCAGATCGCTCACCACCGCCACACCCAGCAGTCCCAGCAGCAGCACCGTCGACACCAGCAATTCCATGGACATGATGCGTCTCCCTAGTGTGATTATCGTTAGCAGGCGACGTTGCCATTGGCGGCTTGGCACAACGCACGGATCTTGGTGTCCACTGCGCCGCCCAGAAGGACGAATGCCGCTGCCACCAACACCGTGATCAAGCCACCCGCCACCGCGTATTCAACAATGGTCAGGCCGTCTTCATCTTTGGCGAACTTGCTGATCGAAGTTCTTATTGTCTGGAAAGTCATTTCATGAACCTCACGCGCGTTAAGAAGTTATGCTACGAACTTGGTTGGAGGGGACAGCGCGAAGTCCATTTGATTGATTCGTTGTACTCACTGCAAAAGAGTCGCAAGCGTTATTCCCTTGAAAGTAACCGTGCCCCCTTCACCGCAAGTTGCCGCTGTCAGCAAGCAACGTTGCCGTTGACCGCCTGGCACAGCGCACGGATCTTGGTATTCACGGCACCGCCCAGAAGAACAAACGCAGCGGCCACCAATACGGTGATCAACCCACCGGCCACGGCGTATTCCACAATGGTCAGGCCATCTTCATCTTTGGCGAACTTCAGTACCGAAGCCTTGATTGTTTGAAGAGTCATTTCGCACACCTCATCGGGGTTGTTTTTCAAGGGCAGTACATTGCGAACTGCCTGATGCAACCCTAGTCAGCAGGTGGTCATAGCCGTTAGGAGGATTTTGCACTTCGCTAGGATTTTTTTGCGGCGGGTGGGAAAGGGCCTGCTGGGTCGGAAAATCCATCCGTACCGCAGCGCAGACGGGCGCTCGCGAGCGTCTCGTGGCGGGACGGCGCTAAAAGATCGGTTTTTTATAAAAATTTATTCGGCGAAGTGATAGCACTGTGACAATACTGCTAGCTAAAGGGCAGGAAGAACCTCTGGGTAGTCGTCCTATGGCGCCAAGTCTGACTGAAAAACCAAAGCTGTTATGGTTCGATCTGACTCACGATCGGTCCACCAAGGAACTCGTCTCCCAATTCCAGGACACGTGCGACTGCACGCTGGCAAAAAACGCCATGCTGCCCAGTGCGGAACAGGTCGACATGATCTGCATCCATTTCGACCGCCCGGACACGCCGGGCCTGCGACGCCTGTTGGAGATCAAACGAACCGTACCTGGCACGCCCATCACCATGTTCACCGTGCAGCACTCCGAAGAGCTGGCGGTGTGGGCCATGCGCTCCAGCGTCTGGGAATACATGGTGCTGCCCTTGTCCGCCGCCGAGAAAAAGCGCTACCTCACGGCCGTGGTGCAACTGTGCGAGTTGCGTCGCAATACCAATGGCCGAGGAAAGACCTCGCAGATCGACCACTCCCCGACCCTGCCGGACAGCATTCGCCTGACCGCCGGGCACCAGAAGCACCAGGCCCTCAGCCACATCATGCTGTACATCGACCAGCATTTTCGCGACAGCATCGATCAACGCGACCTGGCCAAGCGTTGCGGCATGACGACGTTTCGTTTCAGCCGGGTGTTCAAGGAAGCCAACGGACTCGGCTTCACCGACTACGTGCTGAACAAACGCATGAGCTTCGCCAAGGAACTGCTCGATAACAGCCAGATGCCCATCACCAGCATCGGCTACGAGGCCGGCTTCAAGGACCCGTCCTACTTCGCTCGCGCCTTCAAGCAATATGCCAGTTGCACGCCCAGTGAATACCGTCTTGCATACCAGATGCGCAACGCACATCCGACACCGGAGCCACCGGATGAGGCCGCCCTGGAAGCGATTGAAAACCTGGTGCACAGCCTTGAAGGGTAAAAGGTTTTTTACCGTTATTGATTAATTGCACATCGCAAGTTGTGTCCAAATAATAATATTCACGCCCCTGCCAACTTAGAAAAGACCATGCGTGGCCTGTCTTTACGGCGCCTGGCGGGCCAAGCTGAAACAACATGAATCATCGTGTCGTTATCGGTAATTCTTTTTCGACTGAAACCAACTCTGTCAGCCTTGCATAATGCCAGCCGTTTCCAAATGGATGAACCGTGCTGCACGTCCGTAGGCCGCTCCAGATACAGCAGAGCGGGTTCTCTAGTTGGCATGCTTCATCCAAAAAAAATCGAATAGAGCGCTGATGGGTATATGAAAGCAATCAGTTTAGCGAGCGCACGAACGTTGAGCTTGGTGAGTCACGAAGTGTCCGAAACGCTACCCGCCGATGGTATAGAAATAGACATTGTACTCTCCGGCATTTGCGGAACAGACCTGGCGGTATTGTCCGGGCGTGAAGAGGGACAGGTGGGCATCGTCCGTGGTCACGAAGCGGTCGGCGTCGTTGTCAATGTAGGGGCAGGCGTCAAACGCACGCGCAAAGGGATGCGTGTGGTGATAGACCCCAACGAATACTGCGGTAACTGCGAACATTGCAACGCCGCTAGAACCCATCTATGCAATGGCGGTTCAAATGCGGGCCTGGACATCGCCGGCGTCAACAAGCACGGTACATTTGCGGAGCGATTCATAACACGCGAGCGCTTTGTACACTGCATCCCAGACGACATGAGTTGGGAAACAGCCGTCTTGGTTGAACCCGTAGCCTGTATTTTGAACAACATTGAACAAGCCTCCATCAAAGCGGGGGAACGTGTGCTGCTTCTAGGATCGGGCCCCATGAGCCTGGTCGCACAACTACTTTTGCGCGCGATGGGCGTCCATACATGTGCTACCGATTTGAATACCTTTCGAATCGAATTCGGACACTCCCTGGGTTTGAACATTGTGCGCCCTGAGGAACTTGAGTGCCTTGGGCAAAACCAGGAAAAATACGATGTTGTCATCGATACCGTGGGTAATCAGCTCGAGACAGCCGCCAGCCGGGTTGCCCGAGGTGGCAGGATTGTCCTGTTCGGATTCAACGGGAATTATGAATATTCACTCCCTGCAAAACACTTCCTGGTCAATGCCATCAGTATCATTGCCGCAGGCGAGTACAACCAGCACTTCCCCCGGGCGCTGCGCATTGCCCACAGGCTTCCTGAACTTGGAAAGCTAGTCACCCACCGTTATCCCCTTGAAGCTTATTCAACAGCATTTGACAGTTTGTTGAATGATCCTTGCGCACCCACGATAAAAAGCGTCTTCACCCCCAATCCCAAGCACTTGTCACGCTAAAGCTAACCAGCCCTTCAAGTAGACCCCTTATGAAAGTTACTGTATTCAGCCAGATTTCCATCGATGGCAAACTGACGCTCGGCAATGAAGCCTCCAGCAAACCGCTGTTTCAGCATTTCGACGATGAAGACATGCGCTTCATTCATAAATTCCGCGGTGAAGTCGATGCCATCATGGTCGGTCGCAATACGATTATCACCGACGATCCTCAATTGACCAATCGCTATGAGTCCGGTCGTAATCCTGTGCGTATCATTCCTACGACATCGCTCAACTTCCCAGCTTCTGCGAAAATCTTCAGTTCTCCCGAACACACTATCATCGCAACGACAGAAGAAGCACGTGACCACAAGATGGTCGAGCACATCCGCGCGCATGGTAAAGAGGTTCTTTTTGCAGGAACCGCACGAGTCGACTTCAAACAGCTCTTCCCGATGCTTGAAGCTCGCGGAATAAATCACATCATGGTTGAAGGGGGTGGCCACCTGAACTGGCAGGTATTCAATCTTGATCTAGTCGACGAAATCATGCTCATGCAATTGCCTATCATCATTGGCGGCTCAGACACTACCACGCTAATAGATGGCGAAGGATTCCAGGACATTGAAATGACCAAAGCCTTCAAGCTGCATGAGTTTGAAGCACGCTCACACTATAACTTCCTGCACTTCAAGCGTGACCCTCAACAGCGGCGTGCGCATTGATGCCGGCTTTCCAGGGGTTCATTTTCGATATGGACGGTGTGCTGGTGGACAGTGAGCCGGTCTATATGAAACAGGAAAGACATTCCTATGCACGCCATGGCGTGGTGCTTGATGAGGCAGAACTGTCTCGTTTTGTAGGCACCACGCAGCGTCATATGTGGAGCGCCATCAAAACCGAATACGGGCTTGCAGAAGATCTGGACTGCCTCATGGCGGAGCATCACCGGCAGTTGATGGAAGTATTGAGTTCCGCCCCCCTGCCTCCCATGCCAGGTGTGACAGAACTTCTCGGCGCATTAAAGAGAGCGGGAATACCTTGTGCAGTCGCCTCCTCTTCACCGCGAGCACTCGTTGAGCTGATTTTACGTAACGCTGGGCTGCAGCTTTTTTTCAGTGAGATCGTGTGTGGCGATGACGTTACGCACAGCAAGCCGGATCCCGAGATTTTTCTCACGGCCGCCCAACGCCTGGGTATCCCACCGTCATCCTGTGTGGTGATTGAAGACTCCGCTCATGGTGTGGCGGCAGCAAAAGCCGCCAGCATGTTTTGCGCGGGTTTGCTCAACCCCAATTCAGGGCAGCAGGACCTGAGCGCGGCGGATTTACGTGTTCACCAGCACTGGGAAATAAACCACTGGTTTTTCGGGTAATAAAAGCATGAAAAAACTGAGTATTTCAGACTGGACCTGGATTAACGTCCCCGAGCGATCGTCCATCAACGATCAGGAAATCATTATCCACACCACACCCGACACCGATTTCTGGCGAGGCACCTATTACGGCCTGGAGTATGACAATGCACCGGCCATTGTGGTGGCCAGCGAGGAACAATACTGGACATTGAAGGCCAAGGTATCTTTTGCCTCAAGTACCTACTTTGACCAATGCGGCCTGTTTATCTACCAAGATAAAAACCACTGGATGAAAAGCGGCATCGAATACCAGAACAATGGTTTCCAGCAGCTGTTCTCTGTCGTGACCAACAATGGTTTTTCAGACTGGTCCATGGCTGATTTCGATCGCGTCACCCAGACCATGTATTACCGCCTGAGCCGAAGAGGCAGCGACTTCCTTCTGGAAAACTCGGTTGACGGGACACAGTTCTGCATGATGCGTATGTTCCACCTGTTCCATGCAGAAGAACTCGTCCGGTTCGGGTTCTTTGCCAGTAGCCCGGGCGATTCATCTTTCGCGGCACACTTTTCAGAGATTGAATGGACTGAATGCTGTTGGAAAGCGCACGGCGCCCCACGTTTCTAATTTCAAGAGTTTTATACCTGATGCTGTCTGCGCCCAATCCCCATCGACACGCGCTTTACGCTTGTTATGCAGCCATGCTGTGCCTGGCCATGGCACTCAACTTCCTGCCGGTGTACCTGACGACGTTCAGTGATGCCTTTGGCCCCTCGTCAGGGCTGACCACGGAGCAACTGGGACGGATTCCGGCGGTCATGTTCCTCAGCTTTATAGTGGCCATTCTGATCACCGGGCCATTGGCAGACCGAGGGGACGCCAGGCGGATCATTCTCTTTGGGCTGATGACCACTTCAGCAGGTCTGGCCCTTGTGGCTTTTGCCCCTTCCTATACCTTCCTGCTCTTCGCGGTTGCCATCATGGGTTTCGGTGCGGGTGTGCTGGATATGATACTCAGCCCTATTGTCGCAGCCCTGCAACCCGAGCGCCGAAGCGCCGCCATGAACTGGCTGCATTCGTATTTCTGCATTGGCGCGGTAAGTGCCGTGCTGATCGCAAGCATCGCCCTGAGATGGGACATTTCCTGGCGCATGGTCGCCTTGGGCTTGATCGTTGCCCCGCTTGCAACCTTTCTATTGTTCCTGCGATTGCCCCTGCCACCGCTGATACAGGAGCACGTGCAACGCGAATCCATGCCCGCGCTTATCAGACAACCCTATTTCATCGCCTGCATGATCGCCATCTTTCTAGGAGGCGCTACGGAAACGGGACTGTCTCAATGGCTGCCCGCCTTCGCTGAACAAGGATTGGGGTATTCGAAAGAAGTGGGTGGTTTTGCGCTCGCCGGTTTTTCAGTGGGCATGGCCCTCGGGCGCATGGCCGCCGCTCTGCTGCAAGAACGGATACCCGCCGTTTCACTGATGCTAGGCTGCTGCGCCGTTACCGTCGTCCTGTTTTTCGTGATCAGCTTCGCCCCCAGCCCCGCATTGGCGTTAACCGCTGCCATCGCCGCAGGGTTCTCAGGCAGTTGCCTATGGCCCACGATGCTCGCCATCACCGCAGATGCCTATCCTCAAGGTGGAGCAACCATGTTCTCTGTACTGACAGCCTCGGGTAATGCCGGATGCAGTCTGATTCCATGGCTTGTGGGAATTATTTCAGCGCATTCGGATTTGCACATCGGTTTACTGGCGGTCACCCTCTGCCCCGCCGCCATGATGCTATTACTCGTGTGGATGTCTCGCTGGCCACTGAAACATCCCCACCCGTGCCAGAGCTAGACCGGACGCCCATGGCCGGGGAGCGACCTCGTCGATCGAGTACTCCCCGCCCCTGCCTGACAGGCGCCCTGACTCACGGGGCGAGCTTTCTTCTCTCGATAGGAATGGACAGGACAATGCTGGTACGCGTCTCTCCGTATGCGTTTATTTTCGCAATGATGTCCTCGATTTCAGCCATGGATCTGGCGTAGATCCGGATCAGATAGGAATCGTTTCCCGTGATGTGCAGGCATTCAACGACTTCAGGGATGTCGGTGAGCGTTGCTATTAATTTGGATTTCGCCGGCTTGAGGGTGGTGATGCCGACGACAGCTGATATGCCGTACCCCAGTTTGGTTGGATCTAACTGAGCGTGATAGCCCTTGATGACCCCTGAGTCTTCAAGTTTGCGCAACCTGTCATTGGTGGCAGGAATAGAAAGACCTGCGTGCTTGGAAAGCTCTGTGATGGAAATGCGACCACAGTCCTGTACCTTACCCAGGATTTTGACGTCTATACGATCCATGTGCGTTTTCCCCGGTTAAAAGTATAAATTTTAATGAAAAGCCCGCGTTTTTCATTAAAAAAAGCATGCACCAAAATAAAGCAGAGCGCTAGTCTATTTCCAGCCTGAAAGCCTGAGGGCAATCAATAGCCCTGCTCTTTAGCGTGACGCACTCATAATAAAATATTCTCTCCAGGGATGGTGCTCGCATGGAAGATGAGAAGATAAAGTGTGGAAAAAAGTCATACTCATTCGCTCAGTACATTGGCACGCAAGTACTAAGTTTTCGCCACTTCAAGAAGGACCAGCTCCTGATGTACTTGACGGGTGTCGGTTTCTTTTCACTGGGCGCCAAGTGCTTCATCATCAGTCAACTGGGTACCGACCCATTAGACGTCTTGATCATTTCCATCGATAAAATACTTATGCTCGGCATGGGCATTTGTTCGGCTATCGTGTCGCTCTTCTTCCTGACATGGTGGATGCTCTGGAACAAAAAATACCCGCCGATAAGTCCCTTTATTACAACAACGCTGACCGGCCTGTTGATTGATCTCTGGTCAGGGTTGGGGCTCGGAGAGTATTTGATCGCGAGAATGAATGAGTACATGTTATTGGCGACGGGACTGGTGTTATGTGCCTACTCCTCCGCGCTGATCATCATGAGCGGTATTGGAATCAGAATCATGGACCTCGTGGTCCTGACCATGGTTTCCAAGTGGGGCTGGTCATTCACCAAAGCCAAAATGATCATTGAAATCGGCATCTTTTCGGGCGGATGGCTTTTAGGCGGCCCGTTCGGCGTGGGAACGATCGCATTCCTCCTGGTGATCGGCCCGCTTATTCAACCCTTCATGAACATGAATGCCAAGCGCTTTTCTCTCAAGAACTATGGATTGATTCGCGCTTCATCCGCCTACTAACACCCATAAAGATAGTTGCCATCCATGGCAGCGGGATTGTTTCGCCTCGATTTTTTTCAACCGATGATATTGATAACAACTTCCGTGATGAGGAGTGAGAAAGATGGACACTACAAAAAATAAAAACTGGACCTTGGAAAGCAGCCCGGCAAAACTGGAAGAAATACTCCCGGGGGGCGTCGTCAAGTGTCATCTTTCCCCGCGAAACTGTGTCATACAGGAGGGCAAGGTAGGTTTTTGCAAAGTGCGCGGAAACCGAGGTGGCAGACTCGTTACATTGAACTACGGCAAAGGCGTTCACAGCACGGAAGAAACGATTGAGACCGAAGCCGTTTTCCACTTTGCCCCTGGAGAGCGGATCCTGTCCCTGGGCAATATCGGCTGCATGCTCAACTGCGGTTATTGCCACAACTGGAAGACCTCGCAGGCCAAGTACGTCACCGACAAAGACGTTTACTACTACACCCCTGAACAAGTTGTGGAAACCGCACTCAAGCACGGCATACGCGTCATTTCCTGGACGTATAACGATCCCGTTGTCTGGCATGAGTTCATCCTCGACACGGCAAGGCTGGCCAAGGAAGCGGGCCTGATCAACCTATATAAATCGGCGTTCTTTATCAGTGAAGAAGCCATTGATGAATTACTGCCGGTCATCGATATTTTCTCGATTTCGCTGAAATCCATTTCCCCGGAATACTACCGCAAGGTCACCACCGGCTGGGTAGAGCCAGTCCTGGCGGGAATCAAGAAGGTCTACGACGCCGGCAAATATGTCGAGGTCAGCACCTTGATGGTGACCGACATCAGCGACGATGAGGAAACGGCCCGGAAAATCAGCCAGTGGGTATTGGATGAGCTGGGCCCGAATGTGCCGTTGCACTTCGTCAGGTTCCATCCCGATTACAAAATGAGCAACAGCATCCGTACCCCCGTGGACCGGTTGCTGAAGGCTCGGGACGTTGCTCGGAGCATGGGCGTAGAGCATGTCTATCTGGGCAACGTGAATGACGTTGAGGGCACCAACACCAGTTGCAACAACTGTAACGCCCTGCTCGTCACCCGCTATGGTTTGAACGCTGAAATCATCGGGCTGGACAGCAAGGGTTGCTGCTCTCAATGCGGGCACGATGCGCATTTCAAACTGCTGGGCGAACACCAGGCGAACGTTCCTGTCGAGCTGCGAGAGGAGGCGCTGAGCGCTTACGAGAAACGCAAGTTCGAGTGGCATGGGGATATCGTGTCGCTGCACGCTCAAGTGCTGAATACCGAAGATTTCGAACAGACTGTCTACCTGCGGCGCAACTATACGGACGGGCACAACAGCGATTGGAAATCACTGACGCTGCGGCCACATGAAAGCTATCGATTCATTATTGCCAAGGCACGCATCGATGAGACCGGTCCTGAGGTCTGGCTCCCCAACGGGGTGAACTCGAACCTTCATGAAGTATTCGACAGGGCTCACTTCCCCACCGAATCGATTGAAGAAATTGGTATTTCGCAAAACGACATTACCCCGACCATTGGTTACGAGGGCAAGCAAAACATGTATGAACAGGTCATCAAACTGGTCAGCCAAGCATGAAAGTGTCTACTGAAATACTTCATATCAAGGTCGATGACCGGGACGCCCGACCTTCGGTCACGCCTATTTATCAGTGCAGCGCCTTCAGCGCTGACTCGGCCTTCTTCTACTCAAGGAAGGCCAATCCCAACGTGAGTGAATTGGAACAGGTTGTCGCGTCCCTGGAGGGCAGCGAATATGCCCTGGCGTACAGCACCGGGATGAGCGCCATCTACATGGTGTTGGAACTGTTGAAGCCGGGTGCTTCACTGGTCATCAACAAATACATCTATGGCTGCTCTTATAAATTGTTCCAGCGGTATGCAGCACGCATCGGCGCACACCTGACGATTCTGGATCTCACCACGCAAGACGGGTTGAATGCCTTGCCGGCGAACGTCGACATGGTCATTTTCGAAACACCGACCAACCCGTTCCTGAAAGACATTGATATTCATGCGGTCAGCCGGGCCGTCAAGCAAAACAACCCGCAAGCGCTGGTGGTGGTTGACAATACTTGGGCCACGCCGATATTTCAGAAGCCGTTGAACTTTGGCGCCGACATTTCACTGTACAGCGCCACCAAATACTTCTCCGGGCATAGCGACGTCATGGGCGGCCTGGTTCTGGTCAACAGTGAAATGATTTACAACCGCCTGCTCGAGGGTCGCTTTTATTCAGGCACGATATTAACGCCCAATAGCGCATGGTTGCTTCGCAGAAGCATGCAGACGTTCAACCTGCGCATGGAAAAGCACAGCCAGACGACAGCCAGCATGCTCAACTATCTGCGCGAGCTGCCTTTTATCGAGCATGTCTATTACCCACGCGTCGATGGCAAACAACTGACCGGTTACGGCGGCATTGTGTTTGTCGATATTCGACCCGACCTGGTTCCCTTCTACAAAACGTTCACCAGCACGCTCAAATGGTTTGGCACGGGCACGGGAATGGCCTGCGTGACGTCGATGGTTGCCCAACCCTTCAGTGGCAGCCATGCCTCGATGACGGATCAGGAAAAAGCGGACATGGGCATCGAGAAAGGCCTGGTTCGATTGTGCTTTGGCCTGGAGGACCTGGATGACCTCAAGGAAGACCTGCTGCAGGCATTCGAAGCCATGGAGCGCAAGGTCGATCAAGAAAGCTCACTCGATCCTGCGTAGCGGGTGTTGATCATAAGCGACGGGCCTTCAATGGCTCGTTGCTTTTTTATGGAGAAGCGAAAGTGTCCAGCGCACTCGAAAGCACGATATTCGGCGACCCCATCCTGAACGTCATTCACCTACTAAACTCGATTGCCCAAGAAAACCCGGAGGCCATTTCACTGGCCTCCGGTCGACCCGATGATGAGCAGTGCGACCCTTCGCTCATCGACAGGGGCCTGAGCCAATACAAAGATCACGTTGCCGGCACCGAGCAGTCACTTGCGACGCTGCTTTGCCAATATGGAAAAACCGCTGGAATCATCAATGAAATAATCGCCAGCCATCTGCAGGTGGATGAAGCGATCAACGTTGCCAACCCTGAAAGCATTATGGTGTGCATGGGCTTTCAAGAAGCCTGCACCTTGACGCTCCTGTCCATTTTTGAAGGCGGAGGGGTTTTATTGGTACCTGATCCGGTGTTTTCCGGGATCACGGGTATCGCAAAACTGCTGGGTATAAAGGTAGTCCCCGTCCCCATGGCCGCCTTTCTTGATCCGATCGCCCTGCGCAGGTTCATCGAAGCACTGGAATCCAGAGGTGAACGAATCAAGGCGCTTTATGCAATTCCGGACTTCAGCAATCCTACCGCCGACAGCCTTTCCCATGATGACAGGAGAGCCATGCTCTCTCTGGCCGATGAAAAGAACTTTTTCATCCTCGAAGACACTGCCTACCGTTACTTCAGGTACGAAGGCGATGCCATTGCGTCGATGAAGTCCATCGACAGTCGTCGGGTGTTCTTGCTGGGCTCCTTTGCCAAATCGATTTTCCCGGGCTTGCGCATGGGCTATGTGGTCGCCCCAGAGGGCACTGGGGTCATGTCCTTCAGCGGTCGATTGTGCAAAACCAAAAGCCTGATCACGGTGAACACCCCCGCCCTGTGCCAAGCGGTTGTCGCAGGCTTGCTGATCGAGCACCACTACTCGCTGAGAGAGCTGAACCAACCCAGGGTGCTGTCTTATACAAATAAAAGGAATCACATGCTTGAATGCCTTGAGCGCGAATTTCCACTCAAAGCCGACGCTCAAAGAGCGGTCAGTTGGAATCATCCGGCAGGCGGCTTCTTCATCAATGTGCAACTGCCTTTCGTCTTTGGATATTTTGAAATGCGCGAATGCGCCAGGCTGTTCAAGGTGATTGTATTTCCCACCACGTTGTTTTCACTGATGAATGAGGCCACCACCCAGGTCAGGCTGTCATTCAGCAATGCAACCACCTCGCAAATCACCCAGGCGATAGGCCGTTTCAGGGCGTACGTCGAGTTCAGGCTGCAATAAACGTCCTGCGTGCACGTAGGGAGACACCAAGGCTTATGCCCCGCTCAGCGAGGCATAAAAGCTTGGGTCAGATTGCCGTGGCCAGCATGACGCCAGTGGCGACCTGGTAGGCCCCCAGGAGGGCGATGGTTGCCCCTGAAAAGTAGTTGATCAGCCTTAGTTTCGATTCGGCAATCCGCGCCTTGAAAATGGAGGAGAACCCACTCAACCCCAGCCACCAGGCAGCCGAGCCCAGGAAGATACCGGTCACCATCGGCAGCAAGGTGTGCTGGCCGCCTTGGTCACTGGCCATGCCATCACTCAACGCAGCAAATATCGCGATAAACGACAAGATGGTCATGGGGTTGGAAAGCGTCAGGAACAGCGTGGTCGAGTAGGCTTTGAACAGGTTGGCACGCTCCCCCGCCATGGCCGTCGCGCCACCCTTCGATCGTATTGTCTGATAGCCAATGTAGGCGAGGAACAATCCTCCAAAGATGCACAACCAGGGTTTGAAGCTGATGAGCGTCGCAATGACGGCGGTAACACCCAGGGCACCGATGAATCCATAGATCGAATCGGCTGTGGCCGCGCCCAATCCCGTCGCGAAACCGGCTCTCCACCCAAGCATCAGACTTCGCTGTATGCACAACAGCCCAATGGGTCCTACAGGGGCTGCAATGCACAGCCCAATGACCATCGATTTAACGAAAATCAGCATAAATGCATCTCCAGAATGGGTACTGGAAGGTTAGGAGAAGTGCATTTCTTTAGGAATGAACTATTAATCTTCCTAGGCGTTTTCCCTTGAATTTTGCAGGAAGTATTCTCCACTCCCCTTCAATATTAAGGAAAATCGTCGTCAGCCCCCTCAGACAAGACGAATCGCTGGTCAAAGCCCCTTGAGCGCCGGAAACATAACCTTGGGCATTGAGATGGCCTTTTTTACGCGCAAAAAAAAACGCCGCTCAAATGAGCGGCGTTTTTTTTGAAT
>NZ_JBAMDJ010000045.1:0-47681 GCF_036961705.1 Pseudomonas sp. 3JA | reverse complement strand
ACGGAGCAATGCCTGCGTTCGGGCATGCCGAGCCCTAGCGAGGCACCGAGTGGTGGGGCTAAAGCGTTTTGCTTACTTTTGCGCTTTTCAAAAGTGAGACGCCGTCAGGGCGGAACCCTAAGTAGCCGTTACCGCAGCAACGGATATGTACCCAATCAAAAAACCAACCGCCCCGCCGGCGCATAAGGCGCAGGATCAATCACCGCCTCCCGCCCCAACATCAGGTCCGTAAACAACCGACACGAAGCCGGCGCCAACACCAACCCATTGCGATAATGCCCACAGTTCAACCACAAACCGCCAACCCCCGGCACCTCGCCGATATAGGGAATGCCCTCTGGCGACCCAGGCCGCAGCCCAGCCCAATGCCCAACCACCTCAGCCCCCGCCAGCGCCGGAATCAACTGCTGCGCCGAAGCCTTCAGGCTGTCCAGGGCAGCATCGGTCGGCGTCTTGTCGAAGCCGTCACGCTCCAGCGTACTGCCAACCAGGATATGCCCATCGCGACGCGGGATCGCATAACGCCCCTTCGCCAGGACCATGCTCGACAGAAAATCCGACGCACACTTGTACAAAATCATCTGGCCCTTGACCGGCTCGACCGGCAACTTCAGCCCCAGCGTCTTGAGCAACTCACCGCTCCAGGCACCTGCGGCCAGCACCACCTGGTCGCCACGTATCGGGCCCGCCGAACTGTCCACCCCGATAACACTCGCACCCTCGCGAATGAACCCACTGACTTCACAGTGCTCATGAACCGTGACGTTGGGCAGCGCCAGCAAGGCCGCCTTGAGGGATTTCACCAAGCGAGGATTACGCACGTTGGCCACATCGGCCATGTAGATCGCCCGGGAAAAACCAGGACCCAGTACCGGCACGGCATCATGAACAGCGGAGATATCCACAGCTCGCAGCGGGCGCCCTTCCCGCTCAGCCCAGGCCAGCGCCTCATCCTGATCGTCCAGGTCCAGCCAATACAGACCGGTGACATGCACTTGCGGATCAATCCCGGTCGCCGCGAATAAACGCTCGCCCAGCTGTGGATAAAAATCCTGCGACCAATGGGCCAGCGCCGTGACTGCTGGGCTATAGCGCCAGGGATACAACGGCGACACGATACCGCCGCCGGCCCAGGACGACTCCTGGCCGAGACTGGAACGGTCCAGCAACACCACACGCTGCCCTTCGGACGCCAGATTGAACGCCGTCAGCAGGCCAATGACTCCGCCGCCGACAATCACCACTTGCTGTTGCCTGGTCATGTTCTGATTCGACTCATAAGACAGAGGGCGCAAGGCTGCGCCCGAAAAAAGAAACTCAACGGCCCCAGCAATCCTTGGCGGTCATCCCGGCGGCGGTGTTTTCCACAGTTCGTGCGCCGGTATTGGTGATTCTGAAGTCACCGCATTTATCCGTGGCCATGGACGAGCCGCTCCTGCGCACAGCCGTCAGGATGAAGCTCTGATCCGTCAAAGTCTGGGTAATGGTATAGAAATCGTTGCCGCCGCTCAGGCCAGTCGCATCGGTGTAGCGGTTGTTCTTCGAGTAGTAGCGCTCGAGAATTTGCGCCTGCTCCGATAACAGCCCGGCAATTTCAGCCCGTCGGCCCTTTTTCATGTATTCGGTCAGGCTCGGATAGCCGACGGTGATCACGATACCGATGATCGCAATCACGATCATGATTTCGATCAAGGTGAAACCTCGGTTGGATCTGCGCATGCCTTGCCTCTTCATTGTATTTGTCGCCACATGATGCGGCGGCTGCCGCCCACGGATTTTTCCAGCAGCTCGGTGATGTTGCCGCTGGAGTCGTTGACGATCATGTTGGTGGCCCCGCTGGCGCTGACGACAGCGCTCAAGGTCGGGATTCCCCCCGTGAAGACCACTCCGCTGGAAATCGTGTCGGAGCTGTTGATCGTGCCATCGCCGTTGGTATCGAGCACCGCATAGTTGAGCATCTTACCGTTGAACGCATCCAATTCGATCAGTTTGCCGGTACCGAAGCTGGCACAAGGGTCGGTAGTGTCCACGGCGGCCGTGGTAAAGACCACGCGGCCGCTCACCAGATTGGCCGGGTTGATCACCCGCTCCCCGGTCAGCGCATTGTTGTACACCAACGGCAGGTACCAACCCTTTTTCGTCGGGTAAGCCACGTCGGTCTGGCTGGTCGTCACGAACTGCCCCGTGCTGCCCGAGAACACCCCCGTGATCGACTGGGCTTGCAGGTTCGACACGGTGATTTGCCCGGCACCGCCGGTGGCGTCCCATATCGAATAGAACCCTTGCAGGTCCTTGTTGAGTTTATCCGCCGTTTCGTTGAACTTGCCGGTGCCGAAAAACACCTGGGTACCGCCCTGCGGGTTGTCCGCCAGCAGCGGTTGAACGGTGATCGGCTGAGTCGCGCCACCGGAGGTGGTGAACAATGGCTGGCCGGCAAACGCCACCCCCCAAGCAGTCGGGGAAGTACCACTGAGGTCGAACTTCCACAGCCGCCCTCTCAAGTCGCCCCCGTACGCGGCCTGCACCACGTTCTGGGAGTTGACCCGCAGCTTGACCGACGACAAGCCATTACCGGTCTCGCTGCTGTTGATGACGATTTTCCTGATCAACGAGCCGTCGCGGATATCCACCACGTACAGCGCCGCGACACCGCTATTGCTGCCGTAGCCGTTGGAGATGAACGCCGCCCAGCGCCCATCCGCCAGGCGGGCGACTTCGGGGCGGGCGTAGGCGTAGCCCAGGTCATTGAAAGCGTTGGCGGTGTTGGCAACGGTTGGCGCACTGATTTCCCACAAGGCCCGCAACACATTGCCCGCCGTCGCATCGAACAGCTGAACCGCATAGAACGTCTTGCCCCCAGCACCAGTGCCGCCCAGGGCCACCGTCTTCCAGACACTTCCCGATTGCGTATCGAATACGCCGACCTGCCCATCCACCAAAAACTTGTGGCTCACGCCATTGACGTAGTTGGTGTCGGCAATGTTCTGCAGCGATGGCAGCACGTTCGACGGCATATAGGCATATCGTCGCGTACCGTTCGCACTGTTGATGACGCTGAAAAAACCGTCGTTGGCGTTCACCACCAGGCTGGTATTCATGTTCGCCGCCTTGGTCGTCAGATACGTGCTGTAGCTGGTGTCGTTGAGCAAATCCGCGGCGGTCTGCTCATTGGGTGAGGCCAGCACCAACGGCGAGTTGATGATGTCCCCCAGCAACACATTGCGCACCTTCAAGCCGGTTTTATTGACGCCCTTGCTCCACTCCACCAGATCGTTGCCGGTGATTCCCGTAGGCAGGTTCTGGCTGAGGCTGGTTTGCTGGACGGGTGAAAAGTTAGCGTAGGCCAGGGTGACCGGCACGTTGGTCGCGGTATTCCACGACTGATAAATCGGCGCCGTGGCGCCGGGCACAATGGCCGTGTCGGTGGTCCATTGCACCGCGGCCCTGTTGACCGTGCCTGCCGAGGTGAAGCCGAACGCGCGGATGGTGCCGCGCCAATCCTTGGGGTCATACGTGGTCTGGTAGTAACTGGAGGTGCTGGACAACGTGGCGGCATTGGTCGTGCCAGCGCCCCCGGACCCGGCCTTGGAGGTGATGTCGCTCAGGGCAGAGGCCAACGCTGAGTTGAGGCCTTCGCTGTCGGTCGCCGGATAATACTTACCCGCGCCGTAACGGGCGGCGTCGGACAGCATCGGATTGGTGACGGCAAAACCCACGGTGTAGGTATTGAGGTACTGCCGGGGAAAATCCGTGGCGTTCCAGCTCTGGCCGGTGGCGTCGGTGCCGGTGGAGCGCATGTCGATGTCGAAGGCGAACTTGGCGATGTCGTCCAGGTAAAGCGTGTCGCCCTCGCCGTTACCACTGAGATCGGCGCCATCGTTGTTGATACCATCCCAGTTCGGCAGCCGGGCCAAGCCCTGCGGGTCGTTGGTGGGGAACGTCCGGTCATAGGTGGGCAACCCGTCGGTGATCACCACGCCGAAATTTTTCTGGCAACGGTACTGGATCGGGCTGGTGTAGGTGGTCGGTGTGCTGTTGTAGTACGGTGCCATGCCCCTGAAGTAACGGGTGACTTCGTAATAGCTTTCGGCCAGCGGCGTATTCGCGACGGCACCCAGGGCGTTGATGGCATTGATCAGGGCGCTGTAGTTACTGTTGGCCTGGGTCTGGGTCACGCTGCCGCTGACCGGTGACAGGTCGCTGATGGCGCGGGCGATGTAGCCCCCGGGCCCGAAATTGCTGCTGTTGGGCGGGTTGAACGTTGCGAGGCCGATACGCAAGGCACGATTGCTGGCAACCAGGTCGTTGGAGACATCCCGTGCCACGTTGATTCGATAATCGTTGGGAATCGAGCCGGTGGTGAAATCCCGGCTCGATCCGTTGGCCAGGGTTACCAGATACGCCAGGTACTTACCGGTATAACGGGTATTGCCGCCTCCCACAGGGTCTGGCAACCGAAGGCACACCCGCCCAATGCTGGGTCGATAGAAACCGTACCAGCCAGACGAGCAGCCGCCACGCAACAGACCTACCAACAGGATGTTCGAATCTTCCAGGTCCAGCTCATACCTGTCGTTACAGTTGTTACTGGCACTGCAGGCATAAGTGCGCGTCTGCGTCGCCGCCGGATCAAACCCCGCCGCCCAGATAATGTTGTTCATGCTCCCCGAATCATCGATCAGCAGCATCACGTTCGGCGTAACCGCAGCCGCACTCAACAGCGGCGAATCCGAGGGCGTGAACGCATAGGCCGGGGCCGCCAGGTAAAGGCTGAGCAACGCGCCCCACAGCGCCTGCCTCCAATTGCGGCGCACCTTAGTACTTCGCATAAATGCTCTCCACCACGCTGCGCTGGTTATTGCCCACCACCGCCACCGCCGTGATCCGGTACAACGTCGCCGAGGTATTGACCGGCACGTTGACCGCAGCAAGCGTAGTACCGATGTTCTGCACGCCATAAAACCCGCCGGCAGCGGCAACCCAGAGCACTCCCGACGACGAATTGCGCCCCGCCGCCGTGATGGTCGCCGACTCGGCCGGCGGCGCGCATTGAGTCGCGGTGGTACAGACCGCCAGTGAATAGGTCTCGACCTGCACCGCACTCTCACCCATCCTCAACGCAGCCTCGGCGATCTGGAAGGACTGGTTGCGTTGCATGACGCTGCTGGTCATCTTTTCCTGGAGCGTGGCGCTCTGCATCGACGACAGGCCGATCAGCGTCAGCAGCAACAGGAACACCAGGCTGACCAGCAGTGCCATGCCATGCTGGCGATGCTTGAGATCCATCGAACTCATCGATCGCCCCCTCATAGAAGCCGGTTGCGCAAGGCGGCAACTACATTGAAGGTCTGCTCGCGTACCGTGTTCCTTGGATCAAAGAGCGTCAGGCTCAGGCGCACGCTGCGGATCAGTGCCGGGTCTGCCGGGTTGCCGGTGTAGCTTGACGCTGCGATGTCCGTGGCGCTGGCAGCCACGCCAAACGTCACGTCGAATGCCCGAACGTTGTCCACCAGCACCGACAGGGTCGGCGGATTGGCGGTGCCGCTGCCCAACAGCAATTGGTTGTTGTTGAAGCTGTAGACCAGCCGACGGATCGGGAAGGCCAACTGCCCCGTCGCCGGCACCCGCGCGTTCGAGTAGGCCGTCGCCGAGGTACGGCAATCGGAGACGACGGTCCAGGTCGGCGCGCTACCGCCATTCCCAATGTCCGCGGTGACCAGGGTCAACCTCCGGTTGGCGTTATCCCAACGGATTGGAGTGGTCTGGCTGGCAGCGAAACTGTTATCCGTTGAGGCATCGATGATGGTCGCCACGCAACCGAACATGCCCACCATGCGAATTTCCTGGACCATTTTGCTCAAGGCAAACCGCGCATCCTCCTGAATCACCGCGGCGGCATTCTGGCTGACGTAGGTATTTTTGGCGGCAATGAAAATCTGCACGACACCCAGCACGACGATCAGGCTGAGCACCAGCGCGATCATCAACTCAATCAGGCCGAATCCCCGGCAATGCCGGTTCATGGCGGCGTCCCCACCGGATCGACGGCGACGCGGCTGGTCAGCACAAAGCTGCGTCGCGCCTCGGCCGCGTCGGTGGTGTTGGCGGCCCGGGCGTCGTCCCAGGAAATGGTGATGGTGTAGACCCGCTGGTTCAGCGCAATGGTGCCCGTGGCTGTGGCGCCGCCGAAGGCAACGATGTTGGTCTTGAAATCGTAGAGGTCCTGGTCCCGGGCCACGTTGAGGTTCGGCGAGCTGGGCGGTGTGATGGTGTAGTCGGCGCCCGAGTTGGCGCGAATGCGGTCCAGCAGGTCGTAGGCAATGAAACTGGCCTGGCTGGTCATGCGCGAACTGTCGGTGTACTTGAGCGCATTGAGCTGGATCATCGCCGCCCCCAGCAAACCCACACCGAGGATCAGCACCGCCACCAGCACTTCGATCAGCGTCATGCCTGCCTGCGCCCTGTTACTGCAACCCTTCATCCGCAACTTCCACCCAATACGATTCGTCCATTGAGGCAAACATTCAGCGTCCGGCTCTGCGCCCCCCTTACATAATTGAAACTCACCGGTGTGGCCGGGGCCGACAACCCACCGAGGTTGTTGAAATCAATATTGCTCACCTCTGAGGTTAGCGTCAGAGTCGCGCCGCTGCTCATCGCTGGAACAACCCGCAATACAGTGGGCGACGAGCCAGTACTGTCGTACACCGTGAGTTCGCTGCTCCAGGCCGCGCCGTCGACCGTGGGGCGAATTCGAGTGGTGGTACCCCGATCGATCGCCTCCATCCGGGCAAAGTTCAGCGCCCGGCGCAAGTCATCAACCTCAGTGTCGGCCTTGGTGCTCTGCAGCGAGCCGGTGAATGACGGCACCGCCATGGTAATCAGGATCAGAAGCACGCCAAGGGCCACCAGCACCTCGATCAGCGTGAAACC
Source organism: Pseudomonas sp. 3JA (assembly GCF_036961705.1). NCBI lineage: Bacteria > Pseudomonadati > Pseudomonadota > Gammaproteobacteria > Pseudomonadales > Pseudomonadaceae > Pseudomonas > Pseudomonas sp. 3JA. The sequence continues at coordinate 40,748 of NZ_JBAMDJ010000045.1, read as the reverse complement.
TTTTGTACGAAGATCCATCGGTGCCCTCCGTTGCCGTCGGCTATACCTGCCTCTACACGCTAGAACAAACCACTGCCTGTGGCGAGGGAGCTTGCTCCCGCTCGGGCGCGTAGCGGCCGCTATTTTGGGGCTGCTGCGCAGCCCAGCGGGAGCAAGCTCCCTCGCCACAACATGCTTCCTGCAACACTGAGTGTCTTGCACTATCGCACCGTTTCATATTCTCCAGGGAGGAGATGTCATGCACCAACAGGGCTTCAGCCTCATCGAACTGCTCATGGGACTGGCGATTGCGGCAATTGTTCTGCCGTGGGCCAGCGCAAGCTATACAGCGCTGGTCGAAGCCACCGAGCGCAAAGACGCCGCGCAGTTGCTGGCCAGTGGTTTGCGCATTGCCCGCAGCGAAGCCATCACGCGCAGCCGGACCGTCGTGATCAGGGGGATAGACAACGATTGGGGCCGAGGCTGGCGCATTACCCTGGACGATAAGGAGAAGACCTTGCTGATGGAGCGCAGCGGTCGCGCGCGAGTGATAGGCAACCGGCCGGTGAAGCGTTCGGTGAGGTTCGGCAGTCAAGGGCAAGCGTTACTGCCCAGTGACGCATTCCAGGCCGGCACACTGCATGTCTGCGCCAAACGCGAGCCGGTCAGTCACCATCAAGTGGTGCTGGCGCGTAGCGGACGCATCAGCCTGCGCAGCGAGAAAGCCGAGCAGGCATTGTGCGAAAAAGGCTTAAAGCAGGGAGCGAACGCGTAGTTCCTTGGGCATGGAGAACGTGATGTTCTCCTCGCGACCGGCCAACTCATCGGCCCCGGTGGCGCCCCAGGCCTGCAATTGCTGGATCACACCGCGCACCAATACTTCCGGCGCGGAAGCGCCAGCGGTGATGCCGATGCGCTCGACTCCATCGAACCAACTGCGCTGCATGTCCTCGGCACCGTCGATCAGGTAGGCCGGGGTGTCCATGCGTTCGGCCAGTTCACGCAAGCGATTGGAATTGGAGCTGTTCGGGCTGCCGACCACCAGCACCACGTCGCACTCGTTCGCCAGTTGCTTGACGGCATCCTGACGGTTCTGAGTGGCGTAGCAGATGTCGTCCTTGCGCGGACCACCGATGGCCGGAAAGCGCGAGCGCAGGGCATCGATCACACGGCTGGTATCGTCCATGGACAAAGTGGTCTGGGTGACAAAAGCCAGGCTCTCAGGGTTGCGAACCTGCAGGGCTGCAACGTCCTCCTCGTCTTCGACCAGGTAGATCGCACCGCCGTTGCTGGCATCGTATTGGCCCATGGTGCCTTCGACTTCCGGATGGCCTTCATGACCGATCAGGATGCATTCACGACCATCACGGCTGTAGCGCGCCACTTCGATGTGCACCTTGGTCACCAATGGGCACGTCGCGTCGAAGACCTTCAGGCCGCGGCCGGCGGCTTCGGTGCGTACTGCTTGGGAAACCCCGTGGGCGCTGAAGATCACGATGACGTCGTCGGGCACCTGGTCCAGTTCCTCGACGAAAATCGCCCCACGGCTGCGCAGGTCTTCGACGACGAATTTGTTGTGGACCACTTCGTGGCGCACGTAGATCGGCGGTCCGAAGACTTCCAGGGCGCGATTGACGATTTCGATCGCCCGGTCCACACCGGCGCAGAAGCCACGGGGGTTGGCGAGTTTGATTTGCATGCTGTGCCTCGTGTCTTGCGCGCAAGAAATTGAATCAGTGCAATCCAGTGTGGGAACGAGCTCGCTCCCACACTGGATCGGGTGGCAGCAGAAGCCGCCCGTCAAATGTTAAACCGCCTTGACCTCAAGGATTTCCACTTCGAAGTTCAAGGTCTTGCCGGCCAATGGATGGTTGAAATCCACGGTCACCTGGGCGTCATCGAACGCCTTCACCACACCTGGCAGCTCGGTATTGGCCGCGTCGTTGAAGATCACCAGCAAGCCCTGGGACAGTTCCATGTCCTGGAACTGGGAGCGTGGCATGGTCTGCACGTTTTGCGGGTTGGGCTGACCAAAGGCGTTTTCTGGCGGTACGACCACGGTGCGCTTGTCGCCGGCCTTGAAGCCGAAGATCGCCGCTTCGAAGCCTGGCAGCAGGTTGCCATCACCGACCTTGAACACCGCCGGCGCCTTGTCGAAGGTGCTGTCGACGGTGTCACCGTTTTCCAGGTACAGGGCGAAGTGAAGCTTCACTTCAGTGTTTTGAGCGATACGCTGCTCAGTCATGGACGGCTTCTCCGGTTTTCTTGCTCTTGAACATGTCCAGGGCGAGCATCACCGCGCCCACGCTGATGGCACTGTCGGCAAAGTTGAACGCCGGGAAATACCAGCGGTTCTGCCAATGCACCAGGATGAAATCGATCACATGGCCCAGAGCAATCCGGTCGTAAAGATTGCCCAGTGCGCCACCGAGCACCAACGCCAGTGCCACGGCCAGCCAGGTCTCGTCGCGGCCCAGGCGTTTGAGCCAGACCACGAGCACAGCGCTGACCACGACAGCGATCAGGGCGAACAGCCAGCGCTGCCAGCCCGAGCTGTCGGCCAGGAAGCTGAACGCTGCGCCAGTGTTGTAGGCCAGGGTCCAGCTGAAGTAGTCAGGGATGACCACGATCTGCTGGTACAGGGTCAACGAGCTTTCGAAGTAGAACTTGCTGGCCTGGTCGATGACCAGTACCAGCACGCTCAACCACAGCCAGCCCAGCCGTCCGAAACGGCCCGCCGTGTTAGGCATAATGACGAACCTCACCGCTGCCGCTGATGTTGTCGACACAACGACCGCAGATCTCTGGATGCTCCGGGTTCACGCCGACGTCTTCGCGGCAGTGCCAGCAACGGGCGCACTTGGTGTGGTTCGACTTGACGATCTTGAGCTTCAAACCGCTGACCTCAGTGGTCACCGCATCGGCCGGCGCCTGCACGAAAGGCGCGACGCTAGCGGTAGAGGTGATCAGCACGAAGCGCAGTTCGTTGCCCAGTTTGGCCAGGTCGACGTCCAGGGCTTCTTCGGCGTAGAGGGTCACCTCGGCTTGCAGGTTGCCACCGACGGCCTTGGCTGCGCGCTGGATCTCCATTTCCTTGTTGACCGCTGCCTTGACCGCCATGATCCGGTCCCAGTAGGCGCGGTCCAGCTCGAAGCCCTGGGGCAACTCGGTGAGGCCTTCATACCAGGTGTTGAGCATCACCGATTCGTTACGCTCGCCCGGCAGGTATTGCCACAGCTCGTCGGCGGTGAATGCCAGGATCGGTGCGATCCAGCGCACCAGCGCCTCGCTGATGTGGAACAGCGCGGTCTGGCACGAACGACGGGCCTTGCTGTTGGCGCCGGTGGTGTACTGGCGGTCCTTGATGATGTCGAGGTAGAAACCACCGAGCTCCTGCACGCAGAAGTTGTGGATCTTGGAGTAGACGTTCCAGAAGCGGTATTCGCCGTAATGCTCCTGCAATTCGCGTTGCAGCAACAGGGTACGGTCCACGGCCCAACGGTCCAGCGCGAGCATTTCTTCGGCCGGCAGCAGGTCGGTGGCCGGGTTGAAACCGGTCAGGTTGGAAAGCAGGAAGCGCGCGGTGTTACGGATCCGCCGGTAGGCGTCCGCGCTGCGCTGCAGGATCTGCTCGGAAACGGCCATCTCGCCGGAATAGTCGGTGGACGCCACCCACAGGCGCATGATGTCGGCACCCAGGGTGTCGTTGACCTTCTGCGGCGCGATCACGTTGCCCAGAGACTTGGACATCTTGCGGCCAGACTCGTCGACGGTGAAACCGTGAGTCAGCAGCTCGCGGTACGGCGCGTGGTTGTCGATGGCGCAACCGGTCAGCAACGACGAGTGGAACCAGCCACGGTGCTGGTCCGAACCTTCCAGGTACAGGTCGGCGCGCGGGCCGCTCTCGTGGCCCATCGGGTGCGAACCGCGCAGCACGTGCCAATGGGTGGTGCCGGAGTCGAACCAGACGTCCAGGGTGTCGCTGATCTTGTCGTACAGCGGCGCTTCGTCACCCAGCAGCTCGGCGGCATCCATCTTGAACCAGGCTTCGATGCCTTCGACTTCGACGCGCTTGGCCACGGCTTCCATCAGTTCAACGGTGCGCGGGTGCAGCTCACCGCTTTCCTTGTTCAGGAAGAACGGGATCGGCACGCCCCAGTTGCGTTGGCGGGAGATGCACCAGTCTGGACGATTGGCGATCATCGAGTGCAGGCGCGCCTGGCCCCAGGCGGGCACGAACTGGGTCTCTTCGATGGCCTTGAGCGAACGCTGGCGCAGGGTGTCGCCAGTGGTGGGCTGCTTGTCCATGCCGATGAACCACTGCGCGGTGGCGCGGTAGATCAGCGGGGTCTTGTGGCGCCAGCAATGCATGTAGCTGTGTTCGATGACGGTGGTGTGCAGCAGCGCGCCGACTTCGGTCAGTTTGTCGACGATGGCCGGGTTGGCTTTCCAGATGAACTGGCCGCCAAAGAACTCCAGCGACGGCACGTACACGCCATTGCTCTGCACCGGATTGAGGATGTCGTCGTTGACCATGCCGTATTTCTTGCAGGTCACGAAGTCGTCGACGCCATAGGCCGGCGCGGAGTGAACCACGCCAGTGCCAGCGCCCAGTTCCACGTAGTCGGCCAGGTACACCGGCGACAGGCGGTCATAGAACGGGTGACGGAAATTGATCAGTTCCAGTGCCGACCCCGGGGCGGTGGCGACCACCGAGCCTTCGAGGTTGTAGCGGGCCAGGCAGGATTCGACCAGTTCTTCGGCCAGCACCAGCAGCTTGTCGCCGACATCGACCAGGGCGTAGTTGAATTCCGGGTGGACGTTCAGCGCCTGGTTGGCCGGGATGGTCCACGGGGTGGTGGTCCAGATCACGATCGACGCCGGCTTGGCCAGCTTGCCCAGGCCGAACGCGGCGGCGAGCTTGTCTTCATCAGCGACCGGGAACGCGACATCGATGGTCGAGGACTTCTTGTTCTCGTACTCGACTTCCGCCTCGGCCAGGGCCGAACCGCAATCGAAGCACCAGTTCACTGGCTTGAGGCCCTTGAACACGAAGCCGCCCTCGACGATTTTCGCCAGGGCACGGATTTCGCCGGCTTCGTTCTTGAAATCCATGGTCTTGTACGGGTTGGCGAAGTCGCCCAGCACGCCGAGGCGGATGAATTCGGACTTCTGCCCTTCGATCTGCTCGGTGGCGTAGGCACGGCACAGCTCGCGGGTCTTGTCCGCGCCCAGGTTCTTGCCGTGGGTCACTTCCACCTTGTGCTCGATCGGCAGGCCGTGGCAATCCCAGCCCGGGACATAAGGTGCATCAAAACCCGACAGGGTCTTGGAGCGGATGATCATGTCCTTGAGAATCTTGTTCAGCGCGTGACCGATGTGAATGGTGCCGTTGGCGTACGGAGGACCGTCGTGCAGGACGAACTTCGGACGATCCTTGCCAATTTCGCGCAACTTTCCGTACAGGCCAATGCTGTCCCAACGCTGCAGAATCTGTGGTTCGCGCTGAGGCAGGCCGGCCTTCATTGGGAAGGCGGTGTCCGGAAGGTTTAGCGTGGCTTTATAGTCGGTCATTTAAGGCTCTTCATTAGCGATTGGCGCTGGTTGCGACAAGGGCACGGGCGGCGGCGATATCTGCATGGATCGCCGTCTTGAGCGCCTCCAGAGAGGCAAAACGCTGCTCTTCACGCAGCTTTTGGTGGAAAACCACCGTCAAACGCCGGTCATACAGATCGCCGGCAAAATCCAGAACATGTACTTCGAGGTGGGCCTTGCCATCCCCTTGGACCGTGGGCCGTACGCCGATATTGGCGACACCGGGCCAGGTCTTGCCGTCGATCTCGACACTCACCAGGAACACCCCGGTCAGCGGCACACGACGACGCTTGAGTTGCACGTTGGCCGTCGGCGTGCCCAATTGGCGCGCCAGCTTCTGCCCGTGCAGGATCCGTCCGGCAATCCGGTACGGCCGGCCGAGCAAGCGCTCGGCCAATTCGAAGTCGGCAGCCGCCAGGGCATTGCGGACCTGGGTGCTGCTGACGCGCAGGCCATCGATCTCGACCGTCTGCGCTGCTTCGACGGTGAAGCCTTGGACGATACCGGCCTGTTGCAGGTAGTCGAAATCCCCCGAGCGGTCACAGCCGAACCGGAAATCATCGCCGACTTCCAGATGCTTTACGCCCAGACCGTCCACCAGGATCGTGTCGACGAACTCGGCGGCGCTGAGCTTGCTCAGGCGCTGGTTGAAGGCCAGGCACAGGACCCGGTCGACGCCTTCGGCGGCCAGCAATTGCAGCTTATCCCGCAACCGGGCCAGACGGGCCGGGGCGGTGTCCGGGGCGAAAAACTCCCTGGGCTGCGGCTCGAAGATCACCACGCAGCTCGGCATACCCAATTCCAGCGCACGCTCGCGCAGCCGCGCCAGGATAGCCTGGTGGCCACGGTGAACACCGTCAAAGTTGCCAATAGTGGCGACACAGCCCCGATGTTGGGGGCGCAGGTTGTGGAGGCCTCGAACCAGCTGCATAACGCGCTTCTTGCTCATAAAGTGGCCGATTATAACCACACCCGGCGGCCGACGACAGGCAACACCGCACCCCAAAGTGATCGAACCGACAAAACCACTGCCCGCCCCGGGATTATCGAGGGCTTGCCCTCAGCTCAAGGCCTTGCGGTTGAAGTCACGCAGACGGAACCCCATCAGCAGCAACATGCCGAAATACGCCACCACGCCGACAACCACCAGCGCTCCCAGGCGCAGGAAACGCGCGAGCATCTGCCCTTCGCCCCAAGCCGGCATGAAATGCATCGCCCCCAGCAAAACCGCCGACATCACCGCCACGGCCACCAGCAGCTTGAGGCCGAACTTGCCCCAGCCCGGCTGCGGCTGATACATCTTTTGCTTGCGCAGTTGATAAAACAGCAACCCGGCGTTGAGGCACGCGCCAGCGCTGATCGCCAGGGCCAGGCCGGCGTGAGCCAACGGGCCGATGAGCAACAGGTTGAACAATTGGGTCATCACCAGCGTGAAAATGGCGATTTTCACTGGCGTGCGAATGTTCTGCTGGGCATAGAACCCCGGCGCCAGCACCTTGATCACGATGATCCCGAGCAGGCCCACTGAGTAAGCAATCAGCGCACGCTGGGTCATCAGGGCGTCGAAGGCATTGAACTGACCGTACTGGAACAGCGAAACGGTCAACGGCTCGGCCAGGATCCCCAGGGCCAGGGAACAGGGCAAGACCAGCACGAAACACAGGCGCAGGCCCCAGTCGAGGATGCGCGAATATTCCTGGCGGTCCTGACTGGCGTAGGTCTTGGCCAGGGTCGGCAACAGGATCGTACCCAGGGCCACACCCAGCACGCCGGACGGCAGCTCCATCAAGCGGTCGGCGTAATACATCCACGACACCGAGCCGGCCACCAGGAACGAGGCGAAGATGGTGTTGATGATCAGGGAAATCTGGCTCACCGACACCCCGAGGATCGCCGGCAACATCTGCTTCATCACCCGCCACACGCCGCTGTCGCGCAGGTTCAGCCGTGGCAGGACCAACATGCCGATCTTTTTCAGGTGCGGCAGTTGATAGAGCAATTGCGCCAGGCCACCCACCAGCACCGCCCAGCCGAGGGCCATCACCGGCGGATCGAAGTACGGCGTCAGGAACACCGCGAACACGATCATGCTGACGTTGAGCAGGGTCGGCACAAAGGCCGGCACGGAAAAACGGTTCCAGGTATTGAGGATCGCCCCGGCCAGGGACGACAGGGAAATCAGCAATATATAAGGAAAGGTCACCCGCAGCAGGTCGGAGGTGAGCTGGAATTTTTCTGGCGTATCAGTGAAGCCCGGGGCCGTGGCCCAGATTACCCATGGCGCGGCGAGCATGCCGGCCGCCGTGACCAGCGCCAGCACCAACGTCAGCAGGCCGGTGACGTAGGCAATGAATGTGCGGGTCGCTTCGTCGCCCTTCTGGCTTTTATATTCCGCCAGGATCGGCACGAAGGCCTGGGAGAACGCCCCTTCGGCGAAGATCCGCCGCAGCAGGTTGGGCAACTTGAAGGCGATGAAGAAGGCGTCGGTGGCCATTCCGGCACCGAATATCCGTGCGATCAGTGTGTCGCGAACGAACCCCAGGACACGGGAAAGCATCGTGATAGAGCTGACGGCAGCCAACGATTTGAGCAGATTCATGAAAAGAGTATTTGCCTGTCGATAAACAGCAGGCGAACAACGCGCCCACTTGTGCGATACTCCGCGCCGCTAAACAGTGCAGAGCCAAAGCCCGCGAGTTTACAGGTCGCACGCCGGAAAGAAATCCTTCGGTGCGTTGCACCTGCCATTCAGCGGAACGCGTCACCCGCCCTTGACAAGACCTCAACTCATCGGCATGATTCGCGGCCTATTTTGTTTGCTATTTCCTAAAAAGTCTTTCGAGGAGCTCGACGGTGGCCAACACACCTTCCGCCAAAAAACGTGCAAAACAGGCTGAGAAGCGTCGCAGCCACAACGCCAGCCTGCGTTCCATGGTCCGTACCTACATCAAGAACGTAGTTAAGGCCATCGACGCAAAAGACGCTGAAAAAGCTCAAGCTGCTTACGTTCTGGCTGTGCCAGTTATCGACCGCATGGCCGATAAAGGCATCATCCACAAGAACAAGGCTGCTCGCCATAAGAGCCGTTTGAATGGCCACGTAAAGGCCCTGAACGTTGCCGCTGCTGCCTAAGCGACGCGCTCGTTAAAAAACCGACCTCAGGGTCGGTTTTTTATTGCCCGCAATTTACCCCCCTTGCGGGAGCAGTGAATCAGCTTGCCTTGATACTGAATGCACCACCACATCGCGAGCAGGCTCGCGATGGCGTCAGTGAAAACAGACATCTCCACTAAAGCCCTGCACTATTCCCCAAAATTGAAAACCACCGGCTTGGGCGGAGGACAACCACCAGGCGGCGGGAAATTCTGCACACCCGCCTCGTCGTATCCAGTGTAACAACCCACTATCTTGTCATCCTTGAAGTTCATGCGACGCTCAACCACACCCGTCGGGTAGTAGTAGACCGTCTCACCTTCGCGCCTGGCGTACGAGTAGTCCTTGTATTCGCGCCCCTCGACCGTTATCAGGCGAAAGCCCTGCTTGGCTTCAGAGTACTTCAACCGGCCATCGGGGTAGTACTCGTTGTGAGTCACGCGATCATCAGGCCCCAACAGCACCTCCCGGACCTTGCGCCCCTCCCGGGTGTGGCGGGCACTTTGCTCATTACCGAACAGGTAATCACTCTCCGAGTCGAAATGCCCGTTATTGAAAGCCCCGCGCTGCTTGCCGCAAAGCTTGATACGGGTGTATTTCCCATCAGGCACGTAGCAATAGTTCCTGTCCGCTATCAACACCCCAGTCGCATCAAATGACTGCACGTTACCAATGGGCTCATCCCCCTCGTACGTTGCCACCGTATCGGGCTGACCATTGGGGTGATAGAGACGCAAGGCGCCCTCTCGCGAACCATGGCGCCACGAGATATCCGAAAGCAGCACGGCACCGTCATCGGTGTAGGTCAGCGCCCGCCCCTCGATCTGGCCGTTGGCATAGCTGGCCGAATAGTTGAGCTTGCCATTGGCCGCGTAGGTTTCTCTCAATCCATCCAGGACACCCGCGCGGTAGTGCTCGACGAGCCGCAACACACCTGCGGCATCCACTTCGCGCAATTCGCCGTGCTTCTTGTCGGCAACAAAATCCACAACCTGGACACCACCGCCGTCCATTCTCAAGGTCCAACGGCCTTCCCGGACGCCCTGCGCATAACGCCCCTCACCCCAGGGCATTATCCAGTCTCCGTGCTGCTGCCCCGCCACGAAATCGCCGCGCTGGACAACCTCACCATGACGCATGCGCTCGGAAGGCCCGTCGAGATCACCATGTTTGTAAGTATCGAAGCCGGACATCTGCTCCTCATCGTCACGCGCCTCGATCGTCCAGCGCCCCTCATAGAAATCGTCGACGATCATGCCCTTGGAAACCGCACCCCCATCACTGACGAGCCACGGCCCCTGGCGCAGTCCATCCACATAGGCGCCGGTGGACGCGTAGCCCGACTCGTCGAACTCCGCCCACTGGCCCGACCTCTTGCCCTGGACATAAGCACCCAGCGCCCAGAGCCGCCCATTACCCAAGACTGCCCAGGCCCCATCCTCGGAGCCCTGGTACACCGCTGGATCGGTTTCCCAGGCCATCCTGCTGACACGATAGGCAGAGCCCACATCCTCGTCCCGAGGCGGCACGCGCGCATAAGTCAGCGTGAGCCAGCGCCCTTCGCGCTGCTGGAAAGTCTTTTTGTAGGTGTCGCGATGAGGGTCCTCTGGCGGTTGCCCCACTGACGCCGGGACACCGTCGACGCCGAAGTACCCCACCAGCGTGCCACCCGCAGGCTCCAGCGTGTCGAACTCGGCGATACCGGTCTTGGGCAACACGGCGCTGTAATCGTAGGGCGGCAACTTGCCCAGCTCTTTCTGGACCAGCGCAGCAGTGAGGACCTTGCGATCAGCGGCGATACGATCCAATACCGGCTGCAATGTCTCGAGCCGGCGATACCCGCCGGCGAACGGCACGAACCGATAACCCTGAAGAGCGTACCGCCCCTTTGCCCGTGACAGCACGACCAACGTCTGGAGATCACTGTCGAGGCTGGCGTAGAACACCGACTCGACACTCGCATCGCCATACCTGTCGAGCACTTGCGGGACGCCATCCGGGGAATCACACAGGCATGAGTAGCCTACGACACCCTCGGCTTCGCGGATAAATGCCAGCGTCGCCCCACTCTCCTGGGAAGTTTTTATCAGCGGATGGGCCAGGGGTTTTTCGCTATAAAACGGCTCGGCCAAAGCCCCGACGGACACCGAACAACCCAATATAAACAGCAGCAAAAACGCACGCATACGAATCCCTTCGCGCCAAAAGCACAACACATCCATGGAGATAAAAAAGCGAGCCGATCGGCTCGCCCGTCATTCGCTACTTAACGCCAAGGCAAGATCGGAATCGCCGTCACCGCGTTCTGCGGGCTGCCCTCGATCACGCGATCGCTGTAGACCAGGTACACCAGCGTATTGCGTTTCTTGTCGAGGAATCGCACCACCTGCATGGTCTTGAACACCAGCGAAGTGCGCTCACGGAACACCTCTTCGCCGTCCTTGAGCTCACCCTTGAAGCTGATAGGCCCGACCTGGCGGCAGGCGATGGACGCCTCGGCGCGATCCTCGGCCAAGCCCAGGCCACCCTTCACGCCGCCGGTCTTGGCCCGCGACAGGTAACAGGTCACGCCATCCACCTTGGGATCGTCGAACGCCTCGACCACGATCCGATCGTTCGGCCCGACAAACTTGAACACCGTCGACACTTGGCCAATTTCTTCGGCCGAAGCCAGCAGCGGCACAGCCAGCAGCAAGCCGATCAATCCTTTTGCCAAACCCATGATTTTTCCTTAGACGAGGATCAGGTTGTCACGGTGAACCAACTCGGGCTCCGCCATGTAACCCAACAGACCGACAATCGCATCAGACGACTGACCGATGATTTTCTGTGCTTCCAGGGCGCTGTAGTTGGCCAGGCCACGGGCGATCTCGCGACCATCCGGGGCCACGCACACGACCATTTCGCCCCGACGGAAACTGCCTTGTACCAACTTCACGCCCACCGGCAGCAAGCTTTTGTTGCCTTGGGACAGGGCCACCACCGCACCAGCATCCAGTACCAAGGTGCCACGAGTCTGCAGATGCCCAGCCAGCCACTGCTTGCGCGCCGCCAACATGCCACGCTCTGGCGAGAGCAAGGTGCCGATGCGCTCGCCAGCTTTCAGGCGGTCCAGCACCCGCTCCAAGCGCCCACCCACGATGATGGTGTGAGCCCCGGACCGCGCCGCCAGACGCGCAGCGCGCAGCTTGGTCTGCATGCCACCACGACCCAGCGCACCACCCGTGCCACCCGCCACCGCGTCCAGCGCCGGATCGTCGGCACGGGCTTCGTAGATCAGCTTGGCGTCGGGATTGTTACGCGGATCGGCATCGAACATGCCATCGCGATCCGTGAGGATCACCAGCAGATCCGCCTCCACCAGGTTCGCCACCAGCGCGGCCAGGGTGTCGTTATCGCCGAAACGGATCTCGTCGGTGACCACCGTGTCGTTCTCGTTGATCACCGGGATGACTTTCAGCTCCACCAGCGCGCGCAAGGTGCTGCGGGCATTGAGGTAGCGCTTGCGGTCGGACAGGTCATCGTGGGTCAGCAGGATCTGCGCCGTATGGCGACCGTGCTCGGCGAAGCTTGATTCCCAAGCCTGCACCAGGCCCATCTGGCCGATGGCGGCGGCAGCCTGCAGCTCATGCATCGCGCTGGGTCGCGACGTCCAGCCCAGGCGGCTCATACCGGCGGCTACAGCCCCGGAAGAGACCAATACCAGCTCGACGCCAGCCTCATGCAAGGCCACCATCTGCTCGACCCACACCGCCATTGCCTGGCGATCCAGGCCCTTGCCATCCGCCGTCAGCAGTGCGCTGCCGATCTTCACGACCCAGCGCTGCGCACCCGTCACCTTGCTCCGCATCATCTTCAACCTTTGCCAGCGAACGGCGCGACCCAGCGCCGCCCATGGGATTATTCGTATTTGCGTTTTACAGATACCAAAACGCCGCTCGAATGAGCGGCGCCTTGGAAACCGGCTGGATGCGATGATAACACCGCGCCGAAACACTTGAACCTGTGGGAGCGAGCTTGCTCGCGATTGCATGGGGCCAGCAATTATTGATACCGGCGTCACACCGCTATCGCAAGCAAGCTAGCCCCCACAGGCCTTGACTTCAACTGAGCAGCATCAGTCGCGAACGTAGATGATTTCCGGACCGTCTTCGTCATCCACATCTTCTTCGTCCCAATCGTCGTCACCAATGTCATGGACCGACTTGACACCACTGCGACGCAGGGCACGCTGGTCGTCCAGCGCCTGCAACTGGGCACGGGCCTCGTCTTCGATGCGCTGGTCGAGCTCGGCGAGCTCTTCCTTGTACGCCGGGTCATTGGCCAGGCGGTCGGCGCGATCTTCCAGATAACGCATGATGTCGTGACACAGGCGCTCGGTGCCCTCTTTGGCGATGGCCGAGATCACGTAGACCGGACCTTCCCACTCCAGGCGATCGACGATTTCCTTGACCCGCTCCTCATGCTCTTCTTCAAGGATCTGGTCGCACTTGTTCAGCACCAGCCAACGGTCGCGCTCGGCCAGGGCCGGGCTGAACTTGGTCAGTTCGTTGACGATGACTTCGGCGGCATCGGCAGCATCGGTTTCATCCAGCGGCGCCATGTCCACGAGGTGCAACAACAGACGGGTACGGGACAAGTGCTTGAGGAAACGAATCCCCAGGCCTGCACCCTCGGAAGCCCCTTCGATCAACCCTGGAATGTCGGCGATTACAAAACTCTTCCAGCGGTCGACGCTGACCACGCCCAGGTTCGGCACCAGGGTGGTGAACGGGTAATCGGCCACTTTCGGCTTGGCCGCCGACACCGAGCGAATGAAGGTACTTTTACCGGCGTTCGGCAAACCCAGCAGACCCACGTCGGCCAACACTTTCATTTCCAGCTTCAGGTCACGCTGCTCGCCTGGCTTGCCTGGCGTGGTCTGGCGCGGCGCACGGTTGGTACTGGATTTGAAACGGGTGTTGCCCAGGCCGTGCCAGCCGCCATGGGCGACCAGCAGACGCTGGCCAGCCTTGGTCAGGTCGCCAATCACTTCCTGGGTGGCCGAATCGATCACCGTGGTGCCGACCGGCACGCGCAGGATCAGGTCTTCGCCCTTCTTGCCGGTGCAGTCAGTGCTGCCGCCGTTGGAGCCACGCTCGGCATCGAAGTGCCGGGTGTAACGGTAGTCCACCAGGGTGTTGAGGTTTTCGTCGGCGAGCATGTAGATCGAGCCACCATCGCCCCCATCACCGCCGTTAGGGCCACCATTTTCAATGAACTTTTCCCGACGGAAACTCATGCAACCATTGCCGCCGTCGCCGGCCTTTACTCGAATCGATACTTCATCAACAAACTTCATGACACACGCCTCTCGCCATACGGACGAGCCAAAAAAACAAGACATAAGACTCTTGCAAAAATGAGCGCAGCGACCTGATGACACGCCCCAACCGCAGCGCCGACAGCCCATACAAACAGTTTTGCAAGAGACTCACCCCACAAACGAAAAAGCCCCGTCGCAAGACAGGGCTTTTCCAGCGGTCTCGCAATTAAGCTGCGATAACGCTTACGTAACGACGACCGAAGGCGCCTTTTACTTCGAACTTGATCACGCCTTCGACTTTAGCGAAGAGGGTGTGATCCTTACCCATGCCCACGCCGTAGCCAGCGTGGAATTGGGTGCCGCGCTGACGCACGATGATGTTGCCTGCTTTGATAGCCTGGCCGCCATACATCTTCACGCCAAGGCGTTTGGCTTCTGAGTCGCGACCGTTACGGGTACTACCACCAGCTTTTTTGTGTGCCATGAGTTCAATTCTCCTAGTGAGGAATTAGGCTGAAATTAAGCCTGAATACCGGTGATTTTGATCTCGGTGTACCACTGGCGGTGGCCCATACGCTTCATGTGGTGCTTACGGCGACGGAACTTGATGATGCGGACTTTATCGTGACGACCTTGGGAGATCACTTCAGCCACAACGGTAGCGCCAGCAACGACTGGAGCGCCGATATTCACGTCATCGCCATTGGCGACCAACAGAACGCGATCAAAAGTCACGGATTCGCCGGTAGCGATTTCCAGTTTTTCGATCTTCAGGTATTCACCTGGGGCGACCTTGTATTGCTTGCCACCAGTAACAATTACTGCGTACGACATGGTATTTCTCCGATAATCCTGCTCACCCAGCGCTTTATAAGAAGAGGTATTGGCTGGCATGGCTGCATGGGCTGGAAGGCCCGGATGCAATTGCGTAAGGCAGGTGCTGCCCAGGAAGTTCAGGGTGCGCGATTGTACGCAAGCCGCGAGAGCCTTGCAAGTAGCCGTCTATCGCGCCTTGACACCTGCGGACGTGGGTCCTAGCATGCCGCGCAACCCTTCTGGAGCACCTGTCGCTGATGCAACCCCAAGCTTTCTACCGCGCGGTGGCGGACGATTTTAGCGCCGTCGACGGCATCATCAAGAAGCAGCTGACTTCCCGCGTGCCTCTGGTATCGAAAATCGGCGACTACATCACTTCGGCCGGCGGTAAACGCCTGCGTCCTTTATTGGTGCTGCTGTGCGGCAAGGCCCTGGGTCGCGAAGGCGATGACATGCGCCTGCTGGCCGCCACCATCGAATTCCTGCACACCGCGACCCTGCTCCACGACGACGTGGTCGACATGTCCGGCATGCGCCGTGGCCGTTCGACCGCCAACGCCATGTGGGGTAACGCCCCCAGCGTATTGGTGGGCGACTTCCTCTATTCGCGCTCATTCGAAATGATGGTCGAGCTGGGCTCGATGCCGGTGATGAAGATCCTGTCCCAGGCCACGCGCATCATCGCCGAGGGCGAAGTGCTGCAGCTGTCCAAGGTACGCGATGCCAGCACCACCGAAGAAACCTACATGGAAGTCATCCGCGGCAAGACCGCGATGCTCTTCGAAGCCTCGACCCACAGCGCCGCCGCCCTGGCCGGTGCCAGCGCCGAGCAGAGCGAAGCGCTGCGCACCTTCGGCGACCACTTGGGCGTGGCCTTCCAACTGGTGGACGATCTGCTCGACTACAAGGGCGATGCAGAAACCCTGGGCAAGAACGTCGGCGACGACCTGGCCGAAGGCAAGCCGACCCTGCCGCTGATCTACACCATGCGCGAGGGCACGCCTGAACAGGCAGCACTGGTTCGCCAGGCGATCCAGAAAGGCGGGATCGAAGACCTGGAAAGCATCCGTGTCGCGGTCGAAGCATCCGGTTCGCTGGAGTACACCGCGAAACTGGCCCGGGACTACGTTGCCCGCGCGATCAAATGCCTCGACGCCCTGCCGGCCAGCGAATACCGCGATGCGCTGGTGGAGCTGAGCGAGTTTGCGGTCGCCCGTACCCACTGATACAAGGTTTTCCTGTGGCGAGGGAGCTTGCTCCCGCTGGGCTGCGCAGCAGCCCCTTCAAAAGTATCCACGGTCGCTACGCAACCGAGCGGGAGCAAGCTCCCTCGCCACAGGACGGCGAACTCCCATTCCAGCCACAAAACCCTATATAATGTGCGCCCTTTTGCCCTCCTGATACCCAAGGAACCTTAGTGAGCACGTTGCCTCCCTGCCCGAAATGCAATTCCGAATACACTTACGAAGACGGTACTCAACTGGTCTGCCCGGAGTGTGCCCACGAATGGTCCGCCAGCGGCGAAGCTGAAACAGTGTCCGACGATACCGTGAAGAAAGATTCGGTCGGCAACGTCCTGCAGGACGGCGATACCATCACCGTGATCAAGGACCTCAAGGTCAAGGGCACGTCGCTGGTGGTCAAGGTCGGCACCAAGGTCAAGAACATCCGCCTGTGCGAGGGTGACCACGACATCGACTGCAAGATCGACGGCATCGGCCCTATGAAACTCAAGTCCGAGTTCGTAAGAAAAGTCTGATACT
The DNA here is from genome assembly GCF_036961705.1 of Pseudomonas sp. 3JA. NCBI lineage: Bacteria > Pseudomonadati > Pseudomonadota > Gammaproteobacteria > Pseudomonadales > Pseudomonadaceae > Pseudomonas > Pseudomonas sp. 3JA. Next base: position 24,137 of record NZ_JBAMDJ010000045.1, on the reverse strand, counting down.
GCTGTATTCCATCCCATACCCCGCGTGTGGGATGGAGCTTCGCCCTCTCCGCTTCGCCCCCATTTCTCGGACGTTAGCCAACTGCCAGGCGTTCTGAGCTGCCATAACCCACCGTCAGAAAAACAATCGCAACACCAATAGAGACTTGCTATTTAGCGAATAAGAATTATTCTCATCGAACCCATCAAGGAGATGAGAACCATGACTTATTTGATCGATGCCTGGCTGGACCGCCCACATCCCTATCTCAGGATTCTGCATCGGGAAACCGGGGAAGTCTGTGCGGTGCTTGAAGAAGAAGCCTTGAACGAGCTGCAGGACCAGGGGGATCTGGACCTCAACAGCCTCAATTCCAGTGAACCGTTGGTGCTCAAGGAACTGGTGCGCAATCTGTTCCTGTTCTGCTACGCCCGGGCATTGCGCCCGACGGGTGATTTCAGTGGCAGGTTCCACGGATGAGCAAAAATAACCTGTGGGAGCCGAGCTTGCTCGCGATGGCGGTGTGTCAGTAACGACAATGTCGACTGGCTGTCCGCTTTCGCGAGCAAGCTCGCTCCCACAGTTTTTTGTCCGGCTGTAAAACCGGACAGGGTCTTACAGTACGTCCAACAACTCGACGTCAAACACCAGCACGCTGTGCGGTGGAATGCTGCCAACGCCTTGAGCGCCGTAAGCCAGTTCGCTCGGCACGTACAGGCGCCATTTGCTGCCGGCATTCATCAGTTGCAGGGCTTCGGTCCAGCCTGGGATCACGCCGCCAACCGGGAATTCGGCTGGCTGGCCACGATCGTAGGAGCTGTCGAACACAGTGCCGTCGATCAGGGTGCCGTGGTAATGGGTACGCACCTGGTCTTCACGGGTCGGCTTGGCGCCTTCACCTTGGGTCAGCACTTCGAATTGCAGGCCGGAAGCCAGGGTGGTGATGCCTTCACGCTTGGCGTTTTCGGCCAGGAACGCACGGCCTTCGCCAGCGGCAGCTTCAGCCTTGGCAGCGGCTTCGGCTTGCATGATTTCACGAATGACCTTGAAGCTGGCGGACATCTCGTCCTGGCCCACGCGGCTTGGCTTGCCGGCGAACGCGTCGGTCAGGCCGGCCAGGATGGCGTCCAGGCTCACGCCCGGTGGCGGGTTGTCGCGCAGTTGGTCGCCCAACTGACGGCCAATGCCGTAGCTGACGCGGGTTTCGTCGGTGGACAGGTTAACTTCGGACATGATGCTGCTCCGCTGTGCGGACGGCTCGAGAGTTGCCGTGGGTGACACAGCGCCTCCCGGAGCGCCCGGAACCAAAAGGGCGAGCAGACTAGCACAGATGCCACCGCGGGTGACGAGCCCCTACGTCAAAGCAAGCCGCCAGAAACGACAACGCCCGCCTGCAATTCTACAGGCGGGCGTTGCGCCAGCGTGGAGAACGGACCTCAGTGCTTGGTCAGTTTGTCCAGGTAGCCCATGGCGAATGCCGAGACCACGAAAGTCATGTGAATGATCACGTACCACATCAGATGCTCGGGATCGACGTTCTTGGCATCCATGAAAATGCGCAACAGGTGGATGGAGGAAATGGCCACGATCGAGGCCGCGACTTTCATCTTCAGCGATGAAGAGTCCATGGTGCCCAGCCAGTTGAGCTTTTCCTTGTCGTCGCCGATGTCCAGCTGCGAGACGAAGTTCTCGTAGCCGGAAATCATCACCATCACCAGTAGCCCGCCCACCAGCGCCATGTCGATCAACGACAGCAGTACCAGGATCAGGTCCGACTCGGCCATGGAAAACACGTTGGGGATGACGTGAAAGACTTCCTGGAAGAACTTCAGCGCCAGGGCCAGCAAACCCAGGGACAACCCGAAGTAGATCGGCGCCAGCAGCCAACGGGAGGCGTACATTGCGTTTTCGATAAAGCGTTCCATTGAATCTCACACCAGGGATGAAAAATCGCGGCGAGTATATCAGCCACGACCGGCCCCACAAACGCCGGGACCGTCCCAGGTCCCTGCTCTTGTGTCAAAATTTTACTGCCGATGCCCGTGCGGTGACGGCCTTCAATGCAGCGGACGAAACTCGAAGCCGCCGACGTTGCGACAACGGCCTCCATTGATTTCACGCAGTTGGGCTTGCATGTGCAGGGACCATATCTGCGGGTCATCGGCCAGCTCGTAGCCGTGCAGCGTCAGGCTTTGCACAATGGTATCGAGGATGGATTCGGCGGCAGTCGGGCCGGGAAATGGCCCTTGGGCCTTGATGGCAGAAGGTTGTTCACCGGCCATTCCGGCGGCGAAGAGCAAGGTCCACATACCGGTATCTCCCGCCAGGGGGCGGATGGCGCATTCGATACGGGTGACAAGACCCAGGCATTGACGAGTGAGGCAAAGGTTGCGCGACATGGCGGCGCCCCTCGGTAGATCCGGTATTCAGCCCCGGGAGGAGGCTGTTTCGATCCGATGATGACTCTCGTTATCCTTGAGCTGAGGATAGAAGAAAAGTTCCGGTCGCAAGGGTTTTCGAGACCAGAATGCGCCGAGCGGTCATAGTGTGAATATTGACGCCAAAGTGGTGGCGTTTTTTTAGAAATAACCCACAAAACAGTGTGGGAACGAGCTTGCTCGCGATTGTGGTGTGACAGTCGAGAAAACCGTGACTGAAACTCCGCAATCGCGAGCAAGCTCGCTCCCACAGGAGGTCTTGCTGCGGTCAGGAAAACATCAAGCCGGCTTGGCCTCCGTCAATGCCTGCTGTGCCAATTCCTTTTCCGCTTCCTTGATGTCGTCTTCGCTGATCATTTCCGCGATCACCCGTAGCCGCTCCACCACCCGGGCATTGACGCTGCCCTCGGGGAACTCGCCGTTTTCGTCCGGCTCGCCAGCAGGCTCGCCCACCAACAGGCTCAGGGCTTCGTCGGCCTGGCGCACCGCATAGACATGGAACTGCCCGGCGCGCACGGCGGCCAGCACTTTCTCGTCGAGCATCAGGGTCGCGACGTTGGCCTGGGGAATGATCGCCCCCTGCTCACCGGTCAACCCGCGGGCTTCACAGAGGCGGAAGAAGCCTTCGATCTTCTCGTTGACCCCGCCCACCGCCTGCACTTCACCGAACTGGTTGATCGAGCCGGTAATGGCGAAGCACTGCTTGAGCGGCGTCTTCGACAGGGCCGAGATCAGCGTACACGCCTCGCCCAGGGACGCGCTGTCGCCGTCCACGTAACCGTAGGACTGCTCCAGCGCAATGCTGGCCGAGATCGCCAGCGGGAATTCCTGGGCATAACGACTGCCCAGGTAGCCGGTAAGAATCATCACGCCCTTGGAGTGGATCGGCTGGCCGAGGTTGACCTCCCGCTCGATGTCGACGATGCCGCTGCCGCCCGGGTACACCGTGGCGGAAATCCGCGCGGGTACACCAAACGCAGAGTCGCCGACCTCGAGTACTGTCAGCCCGTTGCATTTGCCCACGGCCGCACCGGCGGTGTCGATCAGGATGATCCCCGCGAGCATGTCGTCGAGGATTCGCGCCGAGACACGCCCGGTACGGGTGGCCTTGGCCTTGAGGGCGCGCTCGATATGACCGGCGTCGGTCATCTCGTCACCGGCCAGTTGGCGAATGAAATCCGCCTCGCTGACCAGTTGGAACAGATCACCGATACGCGCCGACAAGCGCCCCTGGTGTTCGGCCAGACGCGCACTGTAGGTCGCCAGGCGCGCCACCGCGTCGGCAGTCAGCGGCGCCATGCCCTCCTCCGAAGTGCGGGTCTTGAGCAACTGGGCGAACTGCTCCAGGCTCTCGTCGCCCATCGGGATGTCTTCGTCGAAATCCACCAGCACGCGAAACATTTCCTGGAAATCCGGATCCAGGTCCTGCAAAGCGTAGTAGAGCTGGCGGGCGCCGATGATCACGACCTTGACCTGCAGCGGAATGTGCTGCGGCGTCAGGGTCACGGTGGCCACGCGCCCCAGTTCCCCCAGCGGCGATTCCATTTTCAGCTTGCGCGATTGCAGGGCGCGCTTGAGCGCATCCCACACGAACGGCTCACCGAGCATTTTTTCCGCTTCGAGAATCAGGAAACCGCCGTTGGCCCGGTGCAAGGCGCCCGGACGCAACTGCCGGTACGTGGTGTAGAGCGCGCCCTGGTCGGTGCTGTATTCGATGCGGCCGAACAGGTTGTCGTAGGTCGGGTGCGGCTCGAACACCACCGGCGCGCCGCCACTGAACGGATGCCCGACCACCAGGCTCGGCGCGTACTGTTCCTCCAGCAGCTTGCGGGCGATGGCGTCGGTCTTGCTGTCGTCCACCAATTGCTCGACCACAGTCTTGAGCAGATAGACCTGCATGGCCTGCAGGTAGCCGCAGACCGCAGCGTTCTCCGCGTATTTCTCCGACAGTGGCGCCAGCAACGGTTGCAGGGCCAGGGTGATGGTTTCTTCGTTGAGCTGGCGCAACTGGTTGCTGGACTCGCGCTTCCACTGTGGCAGGCTGGCAAGCTCTTCGTTCAAACGCTCTTCCAGGCCCGAGATGTCCTCATGGAAACGCTCGCGCTCGGCTTCCGGCAACTGGGCGAATTCAGCTTCATCCAGGGCCTTGCCTTCGCTCATTGGCGTGAAGGCGATGTTGCTGCTGTCACGGTACAGCGCGACATCCTTCTCCAGCGCCAGGCGCTCGATCACATCCAAGGCGCGGTCATAGCGCTGATTGAAGGCGCGGTCGATGGCACTTTTCTTCTGCTGGTAGGACGGGTGCTCGAATACCGCCGGGAACGTCGCCAGCAAGTTGTCGATCAGGCCGTTGATGTCGGCGATGAAAGCACCGGCCGTACCTGACGGCAGTTCCAGGGCACGGGGTTCGCGGGGCTCATCGAAGTTGTTGACGTAGACCCAGTCCGCCGGGGTCTGCAGGCGCTTGCCTTCGGCCTTGAGGTAGCGTTTGACGAACGAAAACCGGCCAGTGCCGGGCTCACCCATGACGAATACGTTGTAACCGGGGCGCGGCATGGCCACGCCGAACTGCAAGGCTTCGACCGCACGTTCCTGGCCAAGCACACCGCGGAAGGGCTCCAGATCATTGGTGGTAGAGAAGCTGAACTGTTCAGCGGAAAACGGACGGGTCAGCGCTTCGGGCGCTAGACGCAAGCTGGCAGCAACAGGATCAGGCATCGGGCTTCCTTACATCAGGCGGGGCAGATAGCGGCATTCTGGCGCCGCCTGTACCTGACTGGCAAGGAGCGCCTCTGCCCAAAGCATAGTCAAAGGGGAAACCGCGGTCGGGGCCCGGTAGACAGGCGATCTTCCAGTGATGTTTTTGCAAAATGTCACGGAACCCTCAGATCGTGCCTAAACTCCAAACTGCGCGGCTGGAACAATAACCGGCCCACTGGCAGCTGTAGGGGCCAGACCCTGTCCATCGGTATGCACATAAAGAGAACATAGCTATGAAACGGATTCTTCTCGGTACTCTCTTCACCGCTGTATCCATCAACGCCATGGCTCAGGCGCCGGGCGGCCCGGATTGCGGCTGGGGCAACATGCTGTTCGAAGGTCAGCGTGGCACTCCGGCACACTTCCTGGCATCCACCACCAACGGCACTTCCGGTAACGCTACCTTCGGCATGACATCCGGCACCAACGGTTGCTCGACAAACGCGGCACTGACCTACGGCGGCAAGTCCTGGCTGGCCATGAATGGCATGATGAACGAGCTGTCCGAAGACATGGCCAAGGGTCAAGGCGAAGCGCTGACCACCTATGCCGTGGTACTGGGCGTAGCGCCGGAAGATCGCGCACACTTCTCCGCCGTTACCCACGAGCACTTCCAGCAGATCTTCAGCAAGGCTGACGTGACGGCGGAAGATGTGCATACCAACACCCTGGCCGTGCTGAAAAGCGATCCTCGCCTGGCCAAGTACGCCACTCAAGCTTAAGCTCGACACCACTCGCTCCTCTCGGGGAGCGGGTTTTCTTTCTGGGGCCCCTTCGGTCTTTGTTTTTTCGCCTTTCCAAGTAGCCGACTATGCTCAAACGCCTTGCCTGGCTGGCGCTCTGTGTGTGCGCCCCGCTGTCCGCCGCGCCTCATGTCGACCCTCAACGTTTGCAGCAACTGGCCAATGACCGCTTCTGGATTTCCCTGGGCCACTACGAAACCGCCAAGCTCGGCGGTTGGCGCAGCTATATCAGCGACAAGCAATTCTTCCTCGCGCCCGATGGCAACGAACATCCCGAGCGTGAACTGAGTGCCACGCTAAAAGCCCTGTACGGCCCGGCCAGCGCCGGCCAGCAGCATGCCCAGTGCGTGTACCCGGCGCGAACGCGCTGGCTCAAGGCCCAGCTCAATCTGACGGATCTGCCGGCCGTTGACTGCAGCGACTTCAACCAATGGTTCAAGGACGTCTCGCCCCACAGCGCGGTGATGATCTTCCCCGCCGCGTATCTGAACAGCCCGTCCTCGATGTTCGGCCACACCCTGCTGCGCATCGACCAGGCCGATGTGCAAAGCGACAAGACCGCCCTGCTCAGCTATGCGATCAATTTCGGCGCCTACATCGAAGGCTCGGACAACAGCATCCTCTATGCCTGGAAGGGCCTGATGGGCGGCTATCCCGGCCTGTTCGCCCTGGTGCCCTACCAGGAAAAACTCTCCGAGTACCGTAGCCTGGAGAACCGCGACCTGTGGGAATACCGCCTGAACCTGAGCCAGGCGGAAACCGAGCGCATGGTCGAGCACGTCTGGGAACTCAAGCAGATTCAGTTCGACTATTTTTTCTTCGACGAAAACTGCTCCTATCGCCTGCTCGAATTGCTGCAAGTGGCTCGCCCCAGCCTGCGCCTGACCGAACAATTCCCGCTGACTGCGATTCCCACCGACACCGTCAAGGCCGTGAAAGAAGCCGGCCTGGTGGAAAGCATCCAGTATCGACCGTCCCGTGAACGGGAACTGCTCAGCCGCGCCGAACCGCTCAGCGACGAAGAACAGCAATGGGTACTCAAAGCCAGCGCCGACCAGCAGCAACTGCAAGCCCCCGGCTTCAAGGCGTTGCCGCGCGAACGCCAGGCGCTGATCATCGATGCGGCCTATCGCCTGGAGCGCTATCGCGCCAACGGCCAGGAGCGCGACCCACAACGCGCCCAGCGCAGTTTCGAACTGTTGCGGGCGATCAACCAAAACCCTGCGCCGGAGCTCGATATCCCGCAACCGGGCCTTCCCGAGGACGGTCACCAATCGCGCACCTGGCAGGCTGGCCTCGGCACGCGGGGCGACCGGGCGTTCGGCGAGTATGGCTTGCGCATGGCCTATCACGATCTCAACGACAACGCCGAGAGCTTCCCCTTGGGCGCACAGATCGAAATCCTGCAATTGAAACTGCGCCAGTACGAAGGCAATGACTGGCAGGTGCAACAACTGGACCTGGCGACCATTCGCTCCCTGACCCCACGCAACGAGTTGCTGCAACCGCTGTCCTGGCAGGTCACCGGCGGCCTGGAGCGGGTGCCAGGCAAACACGACGACGAAACCTTGGTCAGCCACGTCAACGGCGGCGCAGGTGGCACCTGGGCGCTGGGGGACGAGGTGCTGGGCTTTGCCCTGGGCACGGTGCGGGTCGAGCACAACAATGACTTCGCCCAGTTCATCGCTCCGGCCGCCGGTTTCAACAGCGGCGTGTTGTGGAAAAACCCGCTGGGCAACCTGAGCCTGGAGGCCAAGGGTGATTATTTCGTCAACGGCGAAGTGCGCCGCAGCCTGAGCCTGAACCAGCAATGGGAGCTGTCCCGCAACCTCGGCCTGCGCCTGAGTGCCCAGCGGGAGTTCAGCCAATTGGCCTCGCCGGAGAACGAAGTGATGCTTGAGGTGAAGTGGTATCACTATTGATATCTGAGCCAGAGAGAGGATCAAGGCCCAATCCCAGGTCGAATGGCAGGCGCGTTTCCGGGCTCGTTTCGAAGTCAGCCAAAATCAAGTAGATTGGCCCGGATCAACCTTTAATCGGAATTGAATGCTGCGATGCTTGATTATCTGCACATGAAAAACGTGGGGCCTGCTCCTGAGCTCGAAGTTAACTGGGCGCCACGAATCAATCTGATTACAGGTGACAATGGACTGGGCAAAAGCTTTTTGCTGGACCTGGCCTGGTGGGCGCTGACGCGCACTTGGGCCAATACGCCAGCCCTGCCTGTAAACCCCGGCAAGTCCTCCATTGAATACGTTGTAAAAGGTAAATCCGGCGTCGCCCAGCCTGTGGTATCGACCTACAAGCGGGAAGACAACTCCTGGCCTCTGAAACAAAGTCGTCCCACCATGCCCGGCATCGTGGTTTACGTACGCATCGACGGCGGCTTTTCCGTATGGGATCCGGCCCGCAATTACTGGCGCTCCGATAAGGATCGACCCGCCGCATATCACTTTTCCGCCGACGACGTATGGGATGGCCTCGATGTCAATGGGCAAAGGGTCTGTGAAGGCCTGGAGCGCGACTGGGTCAACTGGCAAAACGGTCGAAAACCCCAATTCGAAGCGTTGGAAAACGCATTGCGCGACCTCTCCCCCGCCAGTGAACCGTTATGCGTCGGGGCACCCAGACGAGTCTACCTGGGCGAGGGTCGAGAACGACCGACACTTACCATCGGCAATCAGAACGTTCCGGTCGCGCTGGCCTCTGCGGGCGTAAGACGCATCTTGGGGCTGGCCTATTTTCTCGTGTGGGCCTGGTATGAGCACCAGGCAGCGGCCGCACTGCTCGACAAAAAGCCCGAGCGCCGGTTTGTCATCCTGTTCGACGAACCCGAGACTCATTTACATCCAAGGTGGCAGCGCACGCTGATGCCCAGTTTGTTGCAAGCTATCAAGACCTTGCGCGGGAACCACGGTGCCGCTCCCCCCCAACTCCTGATTGCCACGCACTCCCCCCTTGTCGCCGCCTCCCTTGAACCGGTATTCGATGCAGAACAGGACGATCAGATTCAATTGTCGATCCAGGACCAGAAGGTCACGCTGACACAAGGACACTGGGCAGCCCAGGGTGACGCCAGCAGTTGGTTGGTCTCTGACACGTTCGGGCTGGAACAGGCGCGCTCGCTGGAGGCAGAAAAAGCCATCGAGGCCGCCGAAGCATTCATGCGTGGCGAGAAGCAACTGCCTGAAGGACTCAAGACCGAGCCTCCATCCATAAGGCGCTGCAAAAGCTGCTTCCGGCCCATGATGAGTTCTGGCCACGCTGGCTGATCGAGAGCGGCCTCCTGAAGCTCAATGGCGAGGGCCATCAATGATCCCGGTGACCAGGCCAAAGGAACCCGCCGATTTTGATAAAGACGTCAGAACGCCGGGAAAACAATGGCTCACTGACAATCCGGGCGCTCCTCGTCCCTCGCCGCTCTGGAACAAATGCTCGCGAGAGCTGGCCGATCATTACGCAAACCTGTGTGCCTACGCGGCCATGCTTGACCCTACCGGCGGAACGGTCGATCACTACCTCAGCTACAAGCACTACCCGGGCCTGACCTACGAATGGAGCAATTACCGCTTCGCCTCCGGCACGCTGAATTCCAGCAAGAAAACGGCTGATGACACGGTGCTCGATCCCCATGACGTGGGCCCAGGCTGGTTCGAAATCATTTTGCCGTCGCTTCAGATGCGCACCACGACGGCGGTTCCTGCGGCTTATCGCGAAAAAGCCGAGTACACACTCAAGCGACTCAAATTGCGTGATGGTGAGCGCGTCATTCGCTGGCGCCAGAGTTGGTACAACATGTACAAACAAAAAAAGCTGACGCTCGAAGGACTCCGTGAAGTGGCGCCGCTGATTGCCGATGCCGTTGAAAAAGCCGCCCTATGAAGGCGGCCTCATTTATCTGCAACCGCAGATTTTTTGATCATTCTTTCACCTCCCGCCTACAACTGCGCTTCTAAACTCTCCTGGTAAGGCCGCCAATGCGGCAGGGAGACAGGCATGTGGCGTGCGGTAGCGGTATTGAGTGTGATGTTGCTGGTCAGCGGCTGTGAAACCACCCACGAAGACCTGATCGCCCGAGGTTATCCACCGGCGTTCGCCGACGGCTACGACGACGGCTGTAGCAGCGGCCGGCAAGCGGCCGGGGTGATCACCGGCCAGTTCAGAAAAGACGTGCCGCGCTATCTCAAGGACCCGCGCTACGCCGAAGGCTGGAGCGATGGTTTCCGTCAGTGTCAGGCCATGCGCGAAAGCGAGGAGCGTGACGCCTATCGCGAACGTCACTGGGATGAACGTGAACGGGCCTGGCAACAGCAGAAAGACCAGGATGCCGCCCGGGCCTATCGCTCGCCGTAAGTCGCGCACAGACATTCATCGAAACCAAAAGCCTGCGACCATGGCCCAAACTCCAATAGAGGAGAACACCATGAGTCGCGCTTTCGTCAACGAAGACAACGCCGCAGCCCAGGCCGATCAACCGGTCGAACGCCAGGTCAGTGCGCAGCCCAATTACGTGACACCGTCCGGGTTTGCCCAGTTGCAGGCCCGCGTCGCCCAGTTGCAGGCACTGCATGGCCAGCACGCAGCCAAAGGCGACCAGGCAGACAAACAGCGCATCGCCGACATTGAACGGGACCTGCGCTATTTCAATCAGCGCTTGCAAAGCGCCCAGGTCGTCGTGCCGACATCAACGGATCAGGTGCGGATCGGGCATTGGGTGACCTTCGTCGATGAGCATGATCACGAGCAGCGGGTGCAATTGGTGGGTGAAGACCAAGCTGATGCGGCCAGTGGACTGATCAACTGGGGTTCGCCGCTGGGGCGAGCGTTGCTGGGGGCGAAGGTGGGGGATGAGGTGATCTGGGAGCGACCGATGGGCAATCTCGCCATTGAAGTCATTGCAATAGCACTTGATTAACGAACTGAGCGAGCAGCACTTGTTAGTACCATGAGAAAACACTTAAACCTTTCCTGCAGACTCGAACAAGAGCAATAAAGCCTCTAGCGCTAGAGCGTCGCAACAGTAACAACATACCTGTAGCAACATGTAACTGCAACATAAGGTCATAACGACAAGTTGGTGCTTAATCGGCAGCGTGCTATTGTTTTTCCCGCACCAAAACAGGTGCGTAACAACAGAGGAGAAACACGATGAGCGAACACATACTGGCAATGTCCGGTGACTTCGATGGTGACTTCAAGTCCTACCAACTCGTCAGTCGCGGCATTGAGTCAGCAGCGCTGACCATTGTCGAATGTGGCACCGCAGAGTGCACCGCCATTTTGTGCTAATCCCACTTTCAAGGTCGACCTGCACAGGGCGACTTTGATATCCCTAATCCCATTCATAGACAACTTCATTTGACATCCTACAGTTCGGATACAGTGATTGGCATCCGATTGGCCGCAGGCCGCTGTACGCGATATTCAATAACTGATGAGGAAATATCATGAGCGAAAAAATCCTGAACATGTCCGGTGACTTCTATCTCGAGTTCAACGCCTACCAAGCGCCCGCCAACAACATCGCGGGCATGCTGGCAACGACGATGGAATGCAACACCTTTGGAACTTGCACCAATATTGGATGCTCGACACTCGGGTGTTAATCCCGCTTAATCGACGTCGAAACAGGCAACACCTATAAACATAGAGCAGGCATTGCCTGCTCTATCCATGTCAGGAGCTATGGCATGCTTGTTAACGCTTTGAAGTTGGATCAGCGAGGAAAGTACCGGTACGCTTCAGACGGCGATATCGCTCTTTTTGAAAACAACCTGACCCGCCTGCATGCCGATGATCAAACCGTGCTGGATCACTTTGGCCTGAACAGGGAACAACTGGTCTCGTATATCAAGGAACCCGTCAATCAGCAGCCCTTGCCCGCCACAGGCGAAGACGCCTTGAATACGTTGAAAGAGAAATTGATTCATCTCGACAGCGTGAATGTCGACATGAAACAAGGCTCAAGCAACAAGGACAATTTTTATTGGTTTGGCTATCGCTTTTTTCTTTATTTCATCGATACGTTCAAGGCAGATGCGCGCTATTCGAATGCGTCAAGGCACATTGATGAACCCGCCTTGTTTGCCAGCCTTGAACGCTATGTCCTGGCCCGGGTTGGACGCACCTCGGAACAAAGCCTGGTCCATTATTTGAATACACGGATTGCGGACGGCGATGACATTGACCTGGAAGGATTCAATCACCTTCTACGCACGTTGCCGCTGCTGAAGTTTTTCGAATCCTACCCAGTGCTGGCGACATTGCTATTTGACCTACTGGAAGACACCCTCCATTTTCTTTATACGGTCATTCATAACTTTGCCGACGACGCTGAATGGTTGGACACAGCGTTTTCGATCCCCTCGCGGAAAATCGACGCTATTGAGCTCGGCCTGGGCGACCCTCACGGTCGTGGCGAAACGGTCTGCCAAGTCAATATCGGCACCACGGCATTGGTCTACAAGCCAAGGGCAAGCCGGGAGGCACTGTTTTTCTATGGCCTTCTTGGCCAACTGCATGAGTGGACAGGCGCAGATTGTTTTTCTATCCATACGCCCAAAATCCTCAGCCGCGAACGGCACAGCTGGGTAGAAAAAGTCGAGAACCTCCCTTGCGATAGCGAAACAGACATTGGGCTGTTCTATCAAAAAATGGGGGCACAAATAGCCGTCATCCATGGATTGAATGGCATCGACTTTCACTACGAAAATATTATTGCGTGCGGCAACAGCCCGGTCATGATTGACCTCGAGTGTTTGTTCACGGCTTCCACCAGCGACCTGCTCACTGACCTGCCCGCAGGTTGCGCACTGTCCAATAGTTTTAAATTGGTCCAGCAGTCAATCTGCTCCAGCGGCTTCGTACCCTTTTCACAACAGCCCAATAACGACCAGAGCGGTCTGACCCGGCAAGCGCTATTCATCTCGACCCGCCATTCCCTGATTGGCGACGGTGGCTTTTACCATCTGCGTAAAGTCGAATTCGAACACCACCTGATGCAAAAGCATTTGCCGCTTTTGCAGGGTGAGCGCAAGGGACCTGAGGCTTATAAAAAAGAACTTTTCCAAGGCTTTGAAAAGGCCTATGGCGAACTGATGGTTCATCGGCGCGCGATCATGCAGATGCTTGAACAATCCGCAGGGGAACTGTCAACCCGGGTGTTGCTCAAAAACTCTCAGCGCTACGCTGATTTTATCGGGCTGATCCGCCACCCTCGCTTTATGCAGAATATGCTCGACCGGGAACTTCTGCTCGCCACCCTGTGGGAAGACCTGAAAGAACCCTATCGGGAAAAGGGCATTCCCCGCTATGAAATAGCCGACCTGCAACGATCCAGTATCCCGTGCTTTACCATGCCGCTGAACGGCAGCTATTTCACGAGCGCACAGGGTGAAACAATTGAAATGGCAGCCGTGGAACCACCGGTAAAAAGCTGCCTACAAAAAATAGCCAACCTGTCCCGCAAAGACTGGGCCTTACAACGCACCTTACTCGAAATCTGTCTGTTCCCAGAACCGAACGGACATCCCCCTTCCCCTATTCCGCAGACGCTGGCGAACCTTGAAACAGCGCCCCTGGCGGACCGACTCGACGCGCTACAGACCATCAGCGCCCGCCTCGAGGAGCTGGCGGTAGTGGGCATGACGGAAGATGTAAGCTGGCTGTCTTTCCATACGCACCCCACGACACAGAGAAAATACCCGTCGCCCATGGATCACGGGCTGTACTCCGGGATCGCCGGGATTGGCTTGTTTTATCTGGGCCTGTTCAAGGTGAGCGGCGAACCGCACTGTCTGTCGCGCATGGATCAAGTGCTGCACTCACTGGAACAACGCTTCGGCTTTTTCAAAACCGATTTGACGGTCAGTGCTTATCACGGGCTGGGGGCTTATCTCTATCTGCTCATCAATCGTCGCCAGGTCACTGGAGACGCCAAGCATGATGAAAAAATTGCCGGCCTGCTGCGCCAACTGATTGAAGTCCCTCCTGAAGACTATGATTTCGACTTCCTCGGAGGCTGTTGTGGGGCTGTGACCCTGCTGGCCAATATCCATGCATTGTCTGCACAGGAGGACGTGCTGCCAGCCATCCAACGCATGGTTGGCTACATCAAGGATCAAGTCCTGATTGAAGATGGCCAACTGCTGCGGCGCGATGATCGCTCGGTCATTTTGACAGGCTTGTCCCACGGCCTCTCGGGGGTCATCCATGCCCTGTGTAAAGCCTATGACGTGACCGGCGATGCGACCCTGGTGCCCTTGGCCATCCAGGTGCTCGAAGGCGAAAACCGCTTGAGCCGGGACGGTTTCTGGCTGGACCTGCGAAACCTCGGCCCGGCGGACCATACGTCCAAGTGGTGCCACGGCGACGGCGGTATCCTTATCGCCAGGCGACAGCTCATGGCATCGATGGGGGACGCGCTGGACGACGCGGCCAGGCAGACCGTGCTCGACGATATACAGCGATGCGAGAACAATCTCTGGCAGCACGGTTTCGGCGAGGGCTACAACCTTTGCCACGGCGATTTCGGCAATCTGATCTGTCTGCATGACCTGTATCGGCATTCGGATAATCCCGAAGGCATGAGCAGGGTCAGAAAGACACTCGACGAAATCGCCCGGCAGTTTTTCGAGGGACCATGGCTCGACAACGATCGGGTACCCGACGTCAGCCTGTTGACTGGAATCACGGGGGCGGGTTATGCCTTGCTGTACGAGATGGACCCGACCCTCCCCAACATTCTCTCCCTTGAATTCGCGGTGCCGGCGTAACCCCCATAAAAAACGGAGCCCGAAGGCTCCGTTTTTTCATGCAACCAACCGACTCAGGCCAGTTTTTTGTGCCGTACGCGGTGCGGCTGGGCAGCCGCTTCGCCGAGGCGCTTCTTGCGATCGGCTTCGTACTCGGTGTAGTTGCCTTCGAAGAACACCGCTTGCGAATCGTCTTCGTATGCCAGGATGTGGGTCGCCACGCGGTCGAGGAACCACCGATCGTGGGAGATCACAATGGCGGCGCCCGGGAAGTCCAGCAAGGCTTCTTCCAGGGAACGCAAGGTTTCGACGTCGAGGTCGTTGGACGGTTCGTCGAGCAGCAGGACGTTGCCGCCCTCCTTCAAGGTCAACGCCAGGTGCAAGCGACCGCGCTCACCACCGGACAAGTCCTTGACGAACTTCTGCTGGTCGCCGCCCTTGAAGTTGAAACGGCCCACATAAGTGCGCGACGGGATTTCATAGTTGCCGATGCGGATCTGGTCGGAACCGTCGGAGATCTGCTGGAACACGGTCTTGCTGCCGTCCAGGTCTTCGCGGCTCTGGTCGACGCAGGCCAGTTGCACGGTTTCACCGATTTCGATGCTGCCCGAATCCGGCGTTTCCTTGCCCATCAGCATGCGGAACAGCGTGGATTTACCCGCACCGTTACCGCCGATCACGCCGACGATGGCGCCCTTGGGCATGGAGAACGACAGGTTGTCGATCAGCACGCGATCGCCATAACCCTTGGTGACGTTCTTGAACTCGATGACCTTGTCACCCAGGCGCGGACCGGCCGGGATGTAGATCTCGTTGGTTTCGCTGCGCTTCTGGAATTCCTGGGATTGCATTTCCTCGAAGCGTTGCAGACGTGCCTTGGATTTGGACTGGCGGGCCTTGGCGCCTTTGCGCACCCACTCCAGTTCTTCCTTCATGGCTTTTTCATGGGCCGACTGCTGCTTGGATTCCTGGGCCAGACGATCGGACTTGGCTTCCAGCCAGCCCGAATAGTTGCCCTCGTATGGAATGCCTGCGCCACGGTCGAGTTCGAGGATCCAGCCGGCGACGTTGTCCAGGAAGTAACGGTCGTGCGTGATCGCAACCACGGTGCCTGGGAAGTCATGCAGGAAGTGTTCGAGCCAGGCGACGGAATCGGCGTCCAGGTGGTTGGTCGGTTCATCGAGCAGCAGCATGTCCGGGGCCGACAGCAACAGGCGGCACAGGGCCACGCGGCGCTTCTCACCACCAGACAGGTGTTCGACCTTCGCGTCCCAGGCCGGCAGGCGCAGCGCATCGGCGGCGACTTCCAGCTGGCGATCCAGGTTGTGGCCGTCGCTGGCCTGCAGGATCGCTTCGAGCTTGGCCTGTTCGGCGGCCAGCTTGTCGAAGTCGGCATCCGGATCGGCGTAGGCGGCATAGACCTCGTCGAGGCGCGCCTGGGCGTCCTTGATCACGCTGACCGCTTCCTCGACCACTTCACGGACGGTCTTGGTCGGATCCAGCTGAGGCTCCTGGGGCAGGTAGCCGATGTTCAGGTCCGGCATCGGGCGGGCTTCGCCGTCGAATTCGTTATCGACGCCGGCCATGATTTTCAGCAGCGTGGATTTACCCGAACCGTTGAGACCCAGTACGCCGATCTTGGCGCCGGGGAAGAAGGACAGTGAAATATTTTTCAGGATTTCCCGCTTCGGCGGAACAACTTTGCTCAGCCGATGCATGGTAAAGACGTATTGAGCCATGGTGAACCTAGCGTCAGTGACAGGTGAAAAGAACGAGCCAGGCCATGCGCGGCACCGGCACTTGACGGTCATCAATGCCTGCGCGCGGATAGAGCCTGGGAATCTGGAGCTGGAACGCTCTTGTTTGACCGGCAAAGCTACCTCAACCGTCGGTCAAGGTCCAGCCGCCAAGGGCTGGCACTTTGCCACAAGTCAAGGCATGCTAGCCGCCCTTCGGGCGTCCGGCTTATAGTGCACGTCGCGCCAGTCCAGCAAACTGCAGGATTACAGCTTGTCCAACGTCACTCCGCCCCTGTCCCCTCGCGCACCCGCAGTCGTGCCCGGCTCGCCCCTGCGCGGGACATTGAAGAGCGCACTGGCCACGCTGGTGTTGCTGTTGCTCGGCTTGCTGTTCTGGCAATTGCTCGACCAACTGCGCGAAACCCAACAGCAACAACGCCAATACACCATCGACTACACCGCTGATCTCGCCGCGCAAGTCAGCCTGAACATGGCCCTGAACGCGCAAATCGCCCTCAACCTGCTACCGATCGTCGAACAACCCCAAACGGGCGACGAACAGCGGGCCCTGGTGCGCAAACTCCAGCAATCGCTCCCCGAATTGCGCAGCCTGGTCCTGCTGAGCCCCTCCGGCCGAGTGCTCAGTGACAGCGACGCCGACAGCCACGACGCCGACTACCTGGGCGAACTGGTGCGGCGCAGCCGGGCCCAGGCCCATTATTTCAGCAATGCCGAAGACGGCTCCGTGGTGCACCTATTGTTGCACCAGGCCAGCGGTAGCAGCCGTGGCTACTGGGCCCTGCGCCTGAGCCCGAACTTTTTCTCCACCCTGACCAAGCAGGCCGATATGGGGCTGCGCCCGCTGTGGCTGGTAGAAAACCGTCTCAACCAGCAAATCATCAGCCGCGACGAAAGCCTGCCCTCGAGCAGCCCTACCCATTTGTCCCCGGATGACCTGGAGAACACCGTACTGACCGTGCCCTTGAGCAGCAGCGACTGGCAACTGCGGGGGCTGTTCGACCGCCGCCAGGTGATCGAACAACTGCTGCCGGCCTTCATCGGCAAATGCCTGCTGGGCCTGGCGTTTTCGTTGTTGCCGGTGATTGCGCTCTTGAACATGCGCCGACGTCAGCGGCAGTTGCATGAAGGTCGGCGGCGCTACCAGGATATTTTCGAAGGCACTGGCGTGGCCTTGTGCGTGCTCGACCTGTCGGGGCTCAAAGCTTTTTTTGAGCGGGCCGGCCTGCACACGGGCGATCAATTGCGCGCATGGACAAAAACCCCCCATCAACTCGAGCAATTGCGCCAGGAAGTTCACGTCACCGAAGTCAACCAGATGGCGTTGAAACTGCTCAATGTCGATTCCTGCGATCAGGCCTGGCAACTGCTGGTCGGCAAGGGTACGCAGGACAACAACCCCGTCGGCTCGAAGCTGCTCGAGGCGCTGCTCGATCAACACAAGCAACTGGAGCTGGAAATCAAGCTCCAGGACGCCCATGGCCGCGACCAGCACCTGTGGCTGGTGCTGCGCCTGCCGGAAAAACAGCAAGACCATAACGCGGTCATCCTGAGCATCAGCGACATCACCAGCCGCAAGCTGATCGAGCTCTCGCTGCTCGAACGCGAGGGTTTCTGGTCCGACGTGGTGCGCACCGTGCCGGATCATCTCTATGTGCAGGACGTCATCAGTCAGCGGATGATTTTCAGCAACCACCACCTGGGCCAGACCCTGGGGTACGACCGCACCGAACTGCACCAGATGGGCGAGTACTTCTGGGAAATCCTGCTGCACAGCGACGATGCCGATCACTACCACAGCCTGCGCCAGGCACAGCGGCGGGGCGGGTACACGCAATTGTTGCAATGCCAACTGCGCTTTCGCCACCGCAATGGCAAATGGCGCTGCTTCGACATCCGCGAGCAGGCCCTGGCCCGGGACCGGGATAACCAGGTGACACGAATCATCGGCGTGGCCAAGGACGTCACCGAGCAGATCGAGGCCAGTGAATCGCTGCGTGACAGCGAACAACGCTACCGGATGCTCGCCGAAAGCATCAGCGACGTGATTTTCTCCACCGACAACAAGCTTTCGCTCAACTACGTCAGCCCGTCGGTGCAAGCGGTGCTGGGCTACACCGCCGACTGGATCTTCCAGAACGGCTGGCAATCGATCATCGCCAATCCGCAACAACTGACCGGCATCTACAGCCTGATGGACCGGGTCAGCAAGGCCCTCGACAAGCCCGATCAACTGGCCGAGCTACGCAACCAGATGCAGACCCAGTTGTTCCTGTTCGACTGCCTGCGTGCCGATGGGCGCAAGATTCCCATCGAGCTGCGACTGGTACTGGTGTGGGATGAACACGGCGCGTTCGAAGGCGTGCTCGGCGTCGGTCGCGACATCAGCCAGCAGCGTCGCGCTGAAAAAGACCTGCGCATGGCCGCTACGGTCTTCGAACACTCGACCTCGGCGATCCTGATCACCGACCCGGCCGGCTACATTGTCCAGGCCAACGAAGCCTTCAGTCGCGTCAGCGGTTATGCCGTGTCGCAAGTGCTGGACCAGTTGCCCAACATGCTGACCGTGGACGAACAGCAGGAAGCCCACTTGCGCTACGTGCTCAAGCAGCTGCAACAGCACAGCACCTGGGAAGGCGAAGTCTGGCTCAAGCGCCGCAATGGCGAGCATTACCCAGCGTGGGTCGGCATTACGGCCGTGCTGGATGACGAAGGTGACCTGGCCAGCTATGTGTGCTTCTTCAGCGACATCAGCGAGCGCAAGGCCAGCGAGCAGCGCATTCATCGCCTGGCCTATTACGACGCCCTGACTCACCTGCCCAACCGCACGCTGTTCCAGGATCGCCTGCACACCGCACTGCAATCGGCTGACCGGCAGAAGACCTGGGTCGTGCTGATGTTCCTCGACCTGGACCGTTTCAAGCCGATCAACGACTCCCTGGGCCATGCCGCCGGCGATCGGATGCTCAAGGAAATGGCCACGCGCCTGCTCGGCTGCGTCGCCGACGACGACACTGTGGCACGCATGGGTGGCGATGAATTCACCCTGCTGCTGCAACCACGCGCCAGCCGCGAAATGGCGCTGAACCGGGCAATCAACGTAGCCGAGCAGATCCTCGCCAGCCTGGTGCGGCCCTTCGTGCTCGAAGGCCGGGAGTTCTTCGTCACCGCCAGTATCGGTATCGCCCTGAGCCCCCAGGACGGCAACGAACTGAGCCAATTGATGAAGAACGCCGACACAGCCATGTATCACGCCAAGGAGCGGGGCAAGAACAACTTCCAGTTCTATCAGGCCGACATGAACGCCAGCGCCCTGGAGCGCCTGGAGCTGGAAAGCGACCTGCGCCACGCCCTGGAACAGAACGAGTTCGTGCTGTATTACCAACCGCAGTTCAGCGGCGATGGCAAACGTTTGACCGGTGCCGAAGCCCTGCTGCGCTGGCGCCATCCGCGACGCGGATTGGTGCCGCCAGGGGATTTCATCCCGGTACTCGAAGAACTCGGCTTGGTGGTGGACGTCGGCGACTGGGTCATCACCGAGGCCTGTCGGCAGCTCAGGACATGGCACCAGGCCAAGGTCCGGGTGCCGAAGGTCTCGGTCAACATTTCGGCCCGGCAGTTCTCCGACGGCCAGTTGGGCACGCGCATCGCCAATATCCTGCGCAGCACCGGCCTGCCGCCGGCCTGCCTGGAGCTGGAACTGACGGAAAGTATCCTGATGCGCGAAGTCAGCGAGGCGATGCAGATCCTGGCCGGGCTGAAAAACCTGGGCCTGAGCATCGCCGTCGATGACTTCGGCACCGGTTATTCGTCGCTCAACTACCTCAAGCAATTCCCCATCGACGTGCTGAAGATCGACCGCACCTTCGTCGACGGCCTCCCGTCCGGCGAGCAGGATGCGCAGATCGCCCGTGCGATCATCGCCATGGCCCACAGCCTCAACCTGGCGGTGATCGCCGAGGGTGTCGAGACCCATGAGCAACTGGACTTCCTGCGCGAGCACGGCTGCGACGAAGTCCAGGGCTACCTGTTCGGCCGGCCGATGCCGGCCAATCGGTTCGAAGCGCAGTTCAGCAATGATGCGTTGTTCATGCTCGACTGAAATCTTGTGGTGGCTGGGCGGGCCTCTTCGCGAGCAAGCCCGCTCCCACAGGGAAACGCATTTCAAAATGTGGGAGCGGGCTTGCTCGCGAAGGTGCCAGTCCGGGCATCGCTGAGTTCTGAGTGAAACCCATTCGTCCGCGACATGACGCCCTTTCATATGCCTTCCAAAACCGGTTGAGGTAGAATGCCCCCCTTTTCTGCCCCCGATCCTTGAGGACCGCCATGTTCAGCCGTGATTTGACTATTGCCAAGTACGACGCCGATCTCTTTGCCGCCATGGAGCAAGAAGCTCAGCGCCAGGAAGAGCACATTGAGCTGATCGCTTCGGAAAACTACACCAGCCCCGCGGTGATGGAAGCTCAAGGCTCGGTACTGACCAACAAGTACGCCGAAGGCTACCCAGGCAAGCGTTACTACGGTGGTTGCGAGTACGTCGACGTGGTCGAGCAACTGGCCATCGACCGCGCCAAGCAACTGTTCGGCGCCGATTACGCCAACGTCCAGCCGCACGCAGGCTCCCAAGCCAACTCCGCCGTGTACTTGGCGCTGCTGTCGGCCGGTGACACCATCCTGGGCATGAGCCTGGCCCACGGCGGTCACCTGACCCACGGTGCCAGCGTTTCCTCCTCCGGCAAGCTGTACAACGCCGTCCAGTACGGCATCGACGGCAACGGCCTGATCGACTACGACGAAGTCGAGCGCTTGGCCCTCGAGCACAAGCCGAAAATGATCGTGGCCGGTTTCTCCGCCTACTCCCAGGTCCTCGACTTCCCGCGTTTCCGCGAGATTGCCGACAAGGTCGGTGCCTACCTGTTCGTCGACATGGCTCACGTAGCGGGCCTGGTCGCCGCTGGCGTCTACCCGAACCCGGTGCCATTCGCCGACGTGGTCACCACCACCACCCACAAGACCCTGCGCGGTCCACGTGGCGGCCTGATCCTGGCACGCGCCAATGCCGACATCGAGAAGAAGCTGAACTCCGCCGTCTTCCCGGGCGCCCAGGGTGGCCCGCTGGAGCACGTGATCGCGGCCAAGGCGATCTGTTTCAAGGAAGCCCTGCAACCTGAGTTCAAGGCTTACCAGCAACAAGTGGTGAAGAATGCCAAGGCCATGGCAGGCGTGTTCATCGAGCGCGGCTTCGACGTGGTGTCCGGCGGTACTGAAAACCACCTGTTCCTGCTCTCGCTGATCAAGCAAGAGATCTCCGGCAAAGACGCCGACGCGGCGCTGGGCAAGGCGTTCATCACCGTCAACAAGAACTCGGTGCCAAACGACCCACGCTCTCCGTTCGTCACCTCGGGTCTGCGCTTCGGCACCCCGGCCGTGACCACTCGCGGTTTCAAGGAAGCCGAGTGCAAGGAACTGGCTGGCTGGATCTGCGACATCCTGGCGGACCTGAACAACGAAGCGGTCATCGACGCCGTGCGTGAGAAGGTCAAGGCTATTTGCAAGAAGCTGCCGGTGTACGGCGCTTAATCAGCCCGTCAGACCGTAGCCAAAAGGCCTGCCTCTTTGAGGCGGGCCTTTTTTATGGGCTGTTAAAAAGTTAACGCCAACTTACCCATTCATCCCTACACCATTCACTGGTTGTTATCGCACTTAACTTTCTGCAATACAGATAATACCACCCACCCCCAACAAACTAATAAGATCCCATCCGCTCCATCTCATACTTACTAACTCAACACAGGATTCAATTATCACATGGACAGTGAAAAATCTTTTCATGCAACACTTCGCATGTTTGATGCCCACGTCAATCTACTTGAAACGCTGCATGGTAAACCTGCGATGGCGACCGTCAGTTCATTCAGCGGCGGATTCTTTACCGGCAAACCGCAAACCCATGATCACTCGCATTTGCTCGGCATGCGCGCCGAAGCCCAGGGCACGGCCTCTACCCAATTGATGCTGCATTTCCGGCCTACGCCCAATGGCTACATCCTGACCCTGAAAAACCCCGGGGAATACTACAACAGGCTGATTAGCAAGAGTTGGCTTGAAGTACTTGGTGCAGTACATCCAAACACTGCCAACCCGACGCGTTTCATCCTGGTCGATCAACAGCACAACATCATCACTCGGAAAAACATCAACACCCAGCACACTCCCCTCTCACTCATGACCGCAACCCATAAATATGTCGGGGGATTAAGAGTGCCTGGCTCGCCGTATCTCTATCTGGCCGAGACCGAAGAAAAATCAAAGATAACTTTTATCTTAAGCCTACACTAAGGCATGTAAATCTCGTAAAAGACAAATTACCAGATAGCTCTTGTGGCGCAGGATATTCCCTCGCCACAAGGCTCTACGGTGGGCAGTTTCTCCTTCAACAACTCACCTTGGGCAAGTTGAAAGCCACAGGCAGCGGAAGATCAAAGCAGGATGGCATCGAAGCCTGCACGGATTTTCTCTTCGGGCAGTTCGTCGGCGATGAATACGATCACGCTTTCCCGGGGTTCATCCGGAGCCCATTCGGTGTCCCAATCGAAACCGTACAGTTTCAGTACCCCCTGGAATACCAGTCGACGGGGTTCGCCGGCGATGTTCAGCACACCTTTGTAGCGCAACAATTGCTTGCCGTGCTCTTCCAGCAACTGGTTCATGAACTCGCTGAGCTTTTCGATATCCAGTGGTTTGTCAGTGCGCAGCACGAGGCTGCTGATCCGATCGCCCGTGGTGGCCTTGCCGACCGGCCGCAAGCTGAACCCTGCGCCCAGGTCCGCATTGAGATTGAAGCCACGGATATCGAGCAGTTCGGCCAGGTCGATCTTGCCGTGTTCCACCACCCTGATAGGCGCTCGCCGATTGATGCGCGTCAAGCGCTCACCAAGGGCTTGGACCTGGGCTGCGTCCACCAGATCGGTTTTGCTCAAGAGCAGGCGGTCGGCAAATCCAACCTGGGCCTGGGCGATGGCCTGGGTCAGGTGGACATCGGCATGAGCAGCATCCACCAGGGTCAGGATCCCATCGAGGATGTAACGCTCGCGCAGGTCCTCATCGATGAAAAACGCCTGGGCCACCGGCGCTGGGTCGGCCAGTCCGGTGCACTCGATGACCAGGCGATCGAAGGCAATCTCGCCGCTGTCCAGCCGCTCGAGCAACAGATACAGGGCCTTGGTCAGGTCGGTGTGGATGGTGCAGCACACGCAACCGTTGGCCAGGGTCATGACTTGCACCGGCTCGTCACCCAGCAGTTGGGTGTCGATACCGGCATCGCTGAATTCGTTCTCGATCACGGCGATTTTCAGGCCGTGTTCGGCCTTGAGCAGATGGCGCAACAGCGTGGTCTTGCCGGCGCCGAGGAAGCCGCTGAGGATGGTGACCGGGATGGGAGAGGACAAACTGAATCTCCTTGATGCCTGAAAGGGAAGCGGTTTTGTGGGAGCGAGCCTGCACGCGAAGGCGTCGGGTCAGTTGACATCGATGCTACTGACCCACCGCCATCGCGGGCAAGTCCACTCCCACATGGGTTTGAGGCTACCTCAACTCAACAGCACTTGGGCCCACCCTTGCCACCGTAACCAACAGCGGATTCAAGCCAGACAACTACCCTTTGGCGAGGGAGCTTGCTCCCGCTCGGCTGCGCAGCAGTCGCAAAAC
>NZ_JBAMDJ010000044.1:0-49078 GCF_036961705.1 Pseudomonas sp. 3JA | reverse complement strand
AGGCGTGCAGCACCGGCCCGGATTTGAGCGCCGAAAAATACACGATCGAAGCCAGCGCCACGCACCAGGCCCCCAGCGTGGAAGCCAGGGCCGGCGGGTGCATGCGCTGGAAGTAGTCCTTCAAGCGCACCAGGCCGATCGCCCCGATCAAGGCGAACAGGCTGCTGAGCACCAGCAGGATCGCCACCGGGATTTCCACCCACATCGACAATTCGCCGGTCATTCGATCACCTCGCCACGCAACAGGAACTTGGCCAGGGCAAACGAGCCGACAAAGCCGAACAGGGCGATCAGCAGGGCCGCCTCGAAATAGGTGTCACTGGCATATCGGATGCCCAGCACCAGCATCATCAGCATCGCCACGATGTACAGATAGTCCAGGGCCAGTACCCGGTCCTGGGCCGACGGGCCCTTGAACAGCCGCAGCAGGGTCAACACCATCGCCAGGGAGAACAGGAACAGGCTCAACAGGATCGCATTGGACAGCAAGGGGCTCATTGGAAAATCTCCATCAACGGGCGCTCGTAGGTGGCCTTGAAATGCGCGATGAATGACGCCTCGTCCTCCAGGTCGAACACATGCATCAACAGGATGCTGCGGTCCAGGGCCAGTTCCGACCAGACCGTCCCCGGAATCACCGTGGTGATCATCGACAGCGCGGCCAGTCCATTGGCGTCGTGCAGGTCCAACGGCACCTTGATGAACCGCGAGCGAGGCGGGCGGCGCCCGGCGTTCAGCACACCCCAGGCCACCGCCACGTTGGACACCAGCACATCACGGCCCACCAGCAGGAACAAGCGCAACACCACCCACGGCCGGCGGATACGGATGGGCCGTGGGCGCAACGGGCGCATCATCAACGGGGCCAGGAAGCCCAGCGCAGCGCCGAGCAGCAGATGGCCGGCGCTGACGGACACGTTCAACACCAGCCACAGCAACCACAACGCCAGGGACAACCACGGGGCGGGAAACAGGCGCTTCATGGCTGCACCTCCTGCAACGCGGCGCGGGTCTCTGGGTTGGGCACGGCGCGGGTGGCGAGTACCGACATCACGTAATGTTCCGGGGTGTTCAGCGCATCGGCAGCGGATTGGGTGTAGCGCAGCAACGGCTCGGCCTTGAAAGTCAGGGCGATGCCCAGGCCCAGCAGCACGATGATTGGCAGGCATTCGAACGGCCGCAGCAATGGCGAGGGTCGCTCCTGCGGCGTCCAGAAGCGCTGGATGCCCAGGCGCGAGAAGGCGATCAACGAGGCCAGCCCCGACAGGATCAATAACACCAACAAGCCCCAGGCCTGGTTCGACAGCAATGCCCCGGCGCTGGCGCCGAGCCCCTGGGGATTGAGCAGGGCGCTGAGCAGGCTCAGCTTGCCGATGAACCCCGACAACGGCGGCATGCCGATAATCAACAGCGCACAGAAGATAAAGCTCAAGCCAAGGAAGGCCATGGTCCAGGGAATTACTTGCCCGACCACGGCTTTCTGCTCGTCATCGAGGTTGATGCCCTTGGGCGGTTCCAGCGATTCCATCGGCCGTGGCAAGGTGTCCAGGTCATCGTCCAGGGCCTGTTCATTGGCCGAGCGCGAACGCTCGATCAGCTCGGCCAGCAAGAACAGCGCGCAGAGTGCCAGGGTCGAACTCACCAGGTAAAACAGCGCTGCGCCCACCAGGTTGGGTTGGGCGAAGCCGATGGCCGACAACAGGATCCCGGCCGAGACCAGGATGCTCAGGCTCGCCATGCGCTCCAGGCGTTGGGCCGCGAGAATGGCGATGGCGGCGCAGACGATGGTCGCCATGCCGCCGTAGACCAGCCAGTCGGCACCGTAATACGCCGAGGCGCCGGCTTGGCCGGAGAACAGCAACGTCCACAGGCGCAGGATCGTGTAGACGCCGACCTTGGTCATGATCGCAAACAGTGCCGCCACCGGTGCGCTGGCGGCGCTGTAGGCCGGCACCAGCCAGAAGTTCAGCGGCCACATGCCGGCCTTGGCCAGGAACGCCACTGCAAGGATGCCTGCCCCGGCGTGCAGCAAGCCGCGGTCGGCTTCCGGCACCAGGGGTACCTTCAGGGCCAGGTCGGCCATGTTCAAGGTGCCGGTGACGCCATAGATCAATGCCGCGCCGATCAGGAACAGCGACGAGGCCAACAGATTGATGGAAATGTAATGCAGCCCCGACGACACCCGCGCCCGGCCCGAGCCGTGCAGCATCAAGCCGTAGGAGGCCGCCAGCAATACCTCGAAGAACACGAACAAGTTGAACAGGTCCGCTGTCAGGAAGGCGCCGTAGAGACCCATCAACTGGATCTGGAACAACGCGTGGAAGCTCGCACCGGCGCCGTGCCAGCGGGCCGTGGCGAAGAGCAGGGCGCAGACGCCGATGATGCCGGTCAGCACCAGCATCAGCGCCGACAGCCGATCGACCACCAGCACAATGCCAAACGGTGCCTGCCAGTTGCCCGGCAGGTACACGCCAATGGACGCGGGCAGGGCCTGGTCCTGGGTCCAGTACAACAACAGCACGGCGATGCCCAGGCCCAGCAGACTGGAAAGCAGGTTGATCCGCGCCTTGAGCGGGCGGTGTTTCTCGCCCAGCATCAGCATCAACGCGGCGGTCAGCAGCGGTAGCAGGATGGGCGCGGCGATCAGATGAGGCGTCAACATCATTCCTTGGGCTCCCGGCCGTCCACATGGTCGGTGCCGGTCAGGCCCCGGGAGGCCAGCAGCACCACCAGGAACAGCGCGGTCATGGCGAAGCTGATCACGATGGCGGTCAGCACCAGTGCCTGGGGCAGTGGGTCGGTGTAGTGCAGCAGGTCCTGGGGTACGCCATCCTTGATGATCGGCTCCTTGCCGATGAACAGGCTGCCCATGCTGAAGATGAACAGGTTGACGCCGTAGGACAGCAGGCACAGGCCCATGACCACCTGGAAGGTCCGTGGCCGCAAGATCAACCAGACCCCGGAGGCGGCCAGTACGCCGATTGCGATTGCGATGACTTCTTCCATCAGGCGGTGGCTCCTTTGACGGGGGCGACGGGTTTGGCTTGCAGGCCCGGCTTATGGGCTCGCACCGACTGGTGCGCCAGGGCGGTGAGGATCAACAGGGTGGAACCGACCACCACGGCGTACACGCCGATGTCGAAAAACAGCGCGCTGGCCACATGGAGATCACCCAGCAGCGGTAATTTGAAATGCCAGGTGTGGGTGGTCAGGAACGGATACCCCACGGCCATCGCTCCCAGGCCGGTGGCGGTGGCGAACAACAGCCCGGTGCCCATCCAGCGCAGCGGCCGCAGGCTCATTTGCGCCTCGACCCACTGGGTACCGGCGACCATGTACTGCAGGATGAACGCCACCGACATCACCAGCCCGGCGACGAAGCCACCGCCCGGTTGGTTGTGGCCGCGCATGAACAGGTAGAACGACACCACCAGGGCGATCGGTAGCAGCAGGCGCACCAGCACCGACGGTACCATCATGAAGCCCAATGCGGTGTCGCTGGCATGGCGCGGGTTGACCAGGTCGGTGACCACGTCCGGCGCCAGCAGACGCTGTTGCGCCGGTAGCTGCATGCTTTCCTTCGGTGGGCGGAAACGCCGCAGCAGGGCGAACACCGCCAGGGCCACCGCCACCAGCACGGTGATTTCCCCCAGGGTGTCGAAGCCGCGGAAGTCCACCAGCATCACGTTCACCACATTGCTGCCACCGCCTTCGGGCAGGGCGCGACTGAGGTAGAACGAAGAAATGTCGTTGGGCGTCTGCCGCGTCAGCATCGCATAGGACAACAGCGCCATTCCGCCGCCGACGGCGCTGGACAGCAGCAAGTCCCGCAGGCGCCGGATGCGCGCGCGTCGCTCGCTGTTGGGCAGCGGCGAGACGTCCTCGATCCGCCGTGGCAGCCAGCGCAGGCCCAGCAGGATCAGCACGGTGGTCACCACTTCCACCACCAGTTGCGTCAAGGCCAGGTCGGGGGCGGAGAACCAGACGAAGGTCACGCAGGTCATCAGGCCGCAGACGCTGACCATGGTCAGGGCCGCGAGCCGGTGATACTTGGCCTGCCAGGCCGCGCCCAGGGCACAGGCGATGGCCAGCAACCACAGGCTGACGAAGACGATGGAACCGGGGATCTTCGGCCGGTCGCCCCAGACCAGCGTGCTGTGCAGCATCGGGATCAACCCGGCGAGCACCGCAGCCAGCACCAGCCAGAACAATTGGGCCTGCAGGCGACGGGTGCTGATCAGCCGTTCCAGGCGCCGCCCCTGGCGCATCATCAACACCAGGCAACGCTCGAACAGTCGCTTGCCACTGAGCCGGCCAATGAACGGCGGGTGCTTGATGTGGCCTTGCCGGAACTGATTGCGCAGCAGCAGGTACAGGACGATGCCGCCGGACATGGCCACCAGGCTCATGATCATCGGTGCGTTCAGGCCGTGCCAGATCGCCAGGCTGTATTCAGGCAGCGTGCCGCCCACCACCGGCAACGCGGCTGCCGCGAGCAACGAGCCCACCACTTGGGCCGGAAAGATCCCCACCACCAGGCAGGTGAACACCAGCAATTCCACTGGGGCGCGCATCCAGCGCGGTGGTTCGTGGGGGGTATGGGGCAGGTCGGTGGCGGCGGGGCCGAAGAACACATCCACGGTGAACCGCAAGGAGTAGGCGACGCTGAAGGTCCCGGCGATGGTGGCGATGATCGGCAGCGCCAGTTCGACCCAGGCCGTGGCAGAAATGAACACGGTCTCGGCGAAGAACATTTCCTTGGACAGGAAACCATTGAGCAGCGGTACCCCGGCCATCGCTGCGCTGGCGACCATGGCCAGGGTCGCGGTGAACGGAATCAGCCGCACGAGGCCACTGAGTTTGCGGATATCCCGGGTGCCGCTTTCGTGGTCGATGATCCCGGCGGCCATGAACAGCGAGGCCTTGAACGTGGCGTGGTTGAGGATATGAAACACCGCCGCCACGGCCGCCAGCGGACTGTTCAGGCCCAGCAGCAGGGTGATCAGCCCGAGGTGGCTGATGGTGGAATAGGCCAGCAGGCCCTTGAGGTCGTTCTGGAACATCGCGCAGTAGGCGCCTAGCAGCAATGTACAGGCGCCTGCGCCGCCGACGATGTAGAACCACTCTTCGCTACCCGACAGCGACGGCCACAGCCGCGCCAGCAGGAACACCCCGGCCTTGACCATGGTCGCCGAGTGCAGGTACGCCGACACCGGCGTCGGAGCAGCCATGGCGTGAGGGAGCCAGAAGTGGAAAGGGAATTGCGCGCTTTTGCTCAGGGCGCCGATCAGGATCAGCGGCAACAGGATGGGGTAGAGGCCATGGGCACGGATCAGGTCGCCGGCGGCCAGGACCTTGTCCAGCTCATAGCTGCCCACCACATGGCCAAGCAGCATCACCCCGGCCAACAGGCAAAGCCCGCCGGCACCGGTCACCATCAACGCCATATAGGCACCGCGCCGAGCGTCGGCGCGGTGGTGCCAGTAGCCGATCAACAGGAAGGAGAACAGGCTGGTCAGTTCCCAGAAGAACACCATCTGGATCAGGTTGCCGGAGATCACCAGCCCGAGCATGGCGCCCATGAACGCTAGGAAGAAGGCGAAGAAGCGCGGCACCGGATCGTCCGGCGACATGTAATAGCGGGCATACAGCGACACCAGCGTGCCGATGCCCAGCACCAGCAACGAAAACAGCCAGGCGAACCCGTCCAGGCGCAGCACGAAGTCCAGGCCCAGGCTGGGCAACCAGGTGTAGTGCTCACGGATCACACCGCCGTCGGCGATCTGCGGGTACAGCAAGGCCACCTGAACCGTGCCGGCCAGGGCGACGAGGCCGGCCAGCAGTGATTCGGCGTTACGGGCGTTATGCGGCAGCAGCGCCGCGACACAGCTGCCGATGAAGGGCAAAAGCAATAGAACTATCAGTGACATAGGCTTCTATTCGGCGGGAGGTTGTGAGGGATCATACGTGGCGTATTCCCGATCACCAACCGCGAGGGTGTCGCAGAATCCTACAAGGTAGGCAGTGTTTTCCGACTTTGCAGGGTCTCAGGTGAGCATGCACGCACCGTCAATGTCGGGATGGCCGCTGTCGAAGATAGTGATTTTTTTCGCCAGGCAATGGATTGCTGGCCGGCCTCAACCTTCCTGTTCAAGCCCTTCATCGACTGGGATGGTGTCTTTGTTGCGGGTCTTCAACTCACTGACAATCACCGCCGCGACGATCAGCGCCGCGCCGAACAAGGCAATCGCCGGCAACCGTTCGCCCGCCAGGCGCCCGGCAATGCCGGCCCACACCGGCTCGCCAGCATAGATAAGCGTGGCGCGGGTGGGCGAGACACTTTTCTGCGCCCAGTTCATCGCCACCTGAATGGCTGCACTGGCGGCCCCCAGGCCAACGGCGCTGACCAGCAGCAGCCAGGAGAACGCCGGGATCGCTTCCTGGGTCGGCACCACCATCAGAAACGCCAGCACCGCGGTGCTTGCCAGTTGCACCACGGTCACCCGGCGCACATCGACCTGGCCGGCATAGGCGCTGATCAGGATGATTTCGGCGGCAATCGCGATGGCGCTGATCAACGTGGCGATTTCACCGGGGCTGAAGTTCAGCGAGGCTCCGGCCGGGCCCGACACCAGCATCAACCCGGTAAACGCCAGCATGATGCCGATGCTCGGCATCAAGCCCGGTCGACGGCCCAACACCAGCCATTGCAGCAAGGGCACGAATGGCACGTAAAGCGCGGTGATGAACGCCGATTGGCTGCTGGGGATGGTTTGCAGGCCGACGGTCTGCAGGCCGTAGCCGAGCATGATCGCCACGCCGATAAAGCAGCCGGCCTTGAGTTCGAAGAGGGTCAGGTCCCGCAGATGCCGCCAGGAAAACAGCGCGACAAACACGGCCGCGGCGGCAAAGCGCAGGCCAACGAAAAACATCGGCCCGCTGACCGTCATGGCGTGCTGCACCAGCAGGAAGGTCCCACCCCAGATCATGGTGATCAGCACCAGCACGCATTCGGCCTTGCTGAACCTTGAGAAACGGGAGGAAGCTTGAGGGGAATTCACCGATGCCATGACCTTGCGCGCCACTTGAGGCGGACGCACAATGCGCCCGAAGTTGGGCAGTATAATGCGCAGCCCTACCATGTGAGCAATATAGTGCACAAAGAATCCGGCCAGCGGGCTTCCGTCCTGCAACACGTCAGCCAGAACATCCGTCGTCTGCGCCATGCCGCGCAGCTCAGCCAGACCGCGCTGGCGGAATTGTCCGGGGTCAGCCGGCGCATGCTGGTGGCCATCGAGGCCGGGGAAAAGAACGTCAGCCTGACCACCCTGGACCGGGTGGCCGAAGCCCTCGACGTGGCCTTCAGCGACTTGATCCAGGCCCCCGATGCCCGCGACCCGAGCCGCATCAACGAGCTGGCCTGGGCCGGCACGATTCCTGGCAGCAAAGCCGTATTGCTGGCAAAAGCCACCGCCAGCCGCGAAGTCGAACTCTGGGAATGGCGCCTGGAGCCCGGCGAGCATTACCATTGCGAACCCGACGCCGACGGTTGGAGCGAGCAGCTTTATGTCTTCGAGGGCTGCCTGACGCTGCTGTTGGGCAGTGAGGAACGCCGGATTGGTGCCGGGGAGTTTTTCATGTTCGCCAGCAACCAGCCCCATGCCTATCGCAACGATGGGCCGGTGGCGGCGAGATTCGTACGCAATGTGGTGATTTGATTCCTGGAGAGCGGCATGGACACAGCGTTGGATCGACAGACGAGCAGCCTCACCCGCGAAGCCGATATCCTGATCATCGGCGGTGGCCTGAGCGGTGCCATGCTGGCCGCGCAGCTGCTGCGCCTGCCGGGCCGGCGTGAGGTGCTGATTGTCGAGCCGCGCAGCGAACTGGGCCGGGGCGAGGCCTACAGTGCCGTGGAGCTGGGGCACACCTTGAACGGCAACGCCGCGCGCATGAGCGTCGACCCGGACAACGCCGACGACCTGACCCAATGGCTTACCGCATTCATCGAAGCCGGCGGCTGGCCCGAGTCGGATCAGCAGCATGTACCGGTCAGCGAGTTGTTCCCGCCCCGGGGGATGTTTGGCCTCTATGTGCAACAACGGCTGGCCGAGGCTCGCGAGTTGGGCGCACGAAACGATTCGACTGCCGAGCACGTGCGTGGGGAGGCCGTGGACCTGCGGGTTGTCGACGATGCCGTCATGCTGACGCTGGATGACGGCCAGGTCTTGCGCGGCCGTTTCGCGGTGCTGGCCACCGGCATGTTCCCGGCGGCACGCACCCCGCAAACCGAATCCAGCGGCTTGAATGCCGCGGCCCTGGACCCTTGGGATGTGGCGGCGATGCGCCTGCTTGATCCGCAGTCCACGGTGCTGATCATCGGCTCGGGGCTGACCATGGTCGATGCCGTGGTGTCCCTGGAGCAGGCCGGGCACCGTGGCCCGATCGAAGTGTTCTCCCGTCATGGTTTGTTGCCTCATGTGCGCCGCCAGCCACCCGCCTGGGTGGATTTCCTCGCCGACGATCACAGCCTGCGATCGCCACGTCAGTTGATGCGGGCCCTGCGCGAGCAATGCCGCCGGGCCCAGGCCGAGGGCATTGATTGGCAGGCGCCGCTGGACACGGTGCGCGCCCACATCGGGCGTTTGTGGAACCAGGCCAGCGATGTGCAACGCCGGCAGTTCGTCCGGCATGTACGGCCCTGGTGGGAGAGCCACCACCACCGTTCGCCGCCGTTGAGCGCCGAGCTGGTGGCGCGTCTGCACGGGGACGGGCGGTTGCGGATCCACGCGGCATCGTTCAAGGGGCTGGCGGCGTCCGCCGAGGGCACGGTGGGTATCCGCATCCGCCGTCGGGGTGAGGCTGAGCTGACCGTGGTGCAGGGCGCGGCGCTGATCAACTCCAGCGGTATTGAATATGACTGGCGCCGGGTGGCGCGACCGTTGCCGCAGCAGTTGCTGGCTCGCGGTCTGATCCAGCCGGGGCCGCTGGCCCTGGGCATTGCCGCCCGGCCTGACGGTGCGGTGCTGGACGCCCAAGGGGCCCCCGCCCAACGGCTGTTCGCCATGGGGCCGCCGTTGCGGGGGATGTGGTGGGAAAGCACCGCCGTGACCGACGTGGCGAGCCAGGCCAAGGCGCTGGCGGCGCGGTTGGTTGAGTTGCAAACCCAAAATTGAAGTTGGACACCCGTGGCGAGGGAGCTTGCTCCCGCTGGGCTACGAAGTAGCCCCAAAACCATTCACCCGGGTGTGTCAGGGTGATCGCATTCAGCCTTCAGTCTCTTTGGGGTTGCTGCGCAACCCAGCGGGAGCAAGCTCCCTCGCCACAGGGTTAACCATGTCCCCGGACCAAACAGGGGGTACTGAAGTGAGGGGTTATAGCTCGCTGACCTTCACCCAACGCTGCTCCCGCGCCGCCACCCGAATCGCCGCCGCCAGCCGCTCCACTTCCCAGGCCTCTTCGAAGTCCGTGCCGCTGCCGCCTTCGCCTGCAAGCGTCATGACCAGTTCCTGCACCTCCAGGGTCTTCAATTCGTTGTACCCCAACTGGTGCCCGGCGGCCGGGCTGAACGCGGCGTAGCCCGGCAAATCCGGGCCGGCCAGCAGGCGCTGGAAACCTGGCTGGCCGACGCGACACAAGCGCAGTTCATTCAGCCGTTCCTGATCGAACGCCAGGGTGCCGAGGGTGCCGCTGATCTCGAAGCTCAGGTGGTTTTTGTAGCCGTGCTTGAGCCAACTGCTGCTCACCGTGCCCCGGGCGCCATTGGCGAAACGCAGCAACGCGTGGACCTGGTCGTCCACCGCGATGGCACGTTGTTCGGCATTGCCCGCGCTGGCAGGGCGTTGGCTGTGCACGGTCTGGCTGTCGGCGCACACCGCTTCGACATCGCCCAACAAGTACCGGGCCATGGCCAGCAAGTGGCTGCCCAGGTCCGCCAGTGCGCCGCCGGCGTGGGCCGCTTCGCAGCGCCATGACCACGGCGAGGCGGGGTTGGCCATGAAGTCTTCGCTGAATTCGCCCTGGAAACTGATGATCTGTCCCAGTTCGCCGCGCTGGATCATGTCCCGCGCCCGTTGAATGATCGGGTTGTGCTGGTAGTTGTAGCCGACCCGCGTCACCACCCCGGCCGCCTTGGCCGCCTGGCGCATCTGCTCGGCCTGCTCCAGGGACACCGCCAGGGGCTTTTCACAATAGACCGGCTTGCCCGCCGCCAACGCCGCCATGGCCATCGGGAAGTGCAGGTGGTTGGGTGTGGTGATGGCGATCAGGTTGACCTTGGGGTCGTCAACCAGTTGTTGCCAGTCGCTGTGGGCCGTCTCGAACCCCCAGCTCTGGGCGCACTGCCGGGCACGCTGAGGATCGGCGTCGGCCAGGGCCGCCAGTGTCAGGTTCAGGGGGAGGTCGAACACCGCCTTGGCATTGTGGAACGCCAAGGCATGGGCACGGCCCATGAAGCCGGTGCCAATCAGACCGATGCCGAGTTCACGCATGAGGAAGAGCCCTTTGAATTGTTATTTTCAGAAGGGCTATTTATGGAATAAATATTCGCTAATTGCAAATGTTGGAATAAATATTCATTTGTTCGTCGTCACTGCAATGCCATGTAGGAGCGAGCAAGCCCGCTCCCACAAAGGTTTCCATCCTCAGGACAGGAACCCACCGTCCACATTCAACGCCACACCCGTGGTGTAGCTCGATGCATCGCTGGCCAGGTACAGCACAGCGCCGGCCATTTCGCTCGGGTCGGCCACGCGCTTGAGGGGGATCTGCGCCAGGGCGGTTTTCAGGATGGCGTCGTTCTTGACCAGGGCCGAGGCGAACTTGGTGTCGGTCAGGCCCGGCAGAAGGGCGTTGCAGCGGATGCCGAATTGCGCGCACTCCTTGGCGAAGACTTTGGTCATGTTGATCACCGCAGCCTTGGTCACCGAGTAGATGCCCTGGAAGATCCCCGGCGAGATGCCGTTGATCGACGCCACGTTGATGATGCTGCCGCCGCCGTTCTCGCGCATCAGCTTGCCGGCTTCCACCGACATGAAGAAGTAGCCGCGGATGTTCACGTCCACGGTTTTCTGGAACGCACCCAGGTCGGTGTCCAGGACGTTGCAGAATTGCGGGTTGGTGGCGGCGTTGTTGACCAGGATGTCCAGGCGTCCGAACTGTTCGCGGATGCCCGCGAATACCTGGCTGATCTGCTCCATTTCACCGATGTGGCAGGCGATGGCGGTGGCCTTGCCGCCGGCGGCGATGATGGCGTCGGCCACGTGTTGGCAACCATCGAGCTTGCGGCTGGAAACGATTACATGCGCGCCTTGCTGGGCCAGCAGTTTGGCGATGGCTTCGCCGATGCCGCGGCTGGCGCCGGAAACGAAAGCGATTTTACCGTCGAGGTCGAACAACTGGGTCTTGGACATGCTGTTTCCTTGTTATAGGTGCGCTCAGAGCGTGGATTTGCTGATGACCTGCAGGCTCATCTGCTCCAGCAGCTTGTTCATCTGAACGAACTGCGCGAAGCGTTTGTCCTGGGTCTGGCCGTGGAAGAAGCGGTAGTAGATCTGCTGGACGATGCCGGCCAGGCGGAACAGGCCGTAGGTGTAATAGAAGTCGAAGTTGTCGATGCGGATCCCGGCGCGCTCGGCGTAGTAATCGACGAACTCGCGGCGGGTCAGCATGCCAGGGGCGTGGCTGGGCTGGCGGCGCATCAGTTGCACCGGCGCTGGGTCGTCGGCCTCGATCCAGTAGGCGAGGCTGTTGCCCAGGTCCATCAACGGATCGCCAAGGGTGGTCAGTTCCCAGTCCAGCACGCCGATGATCTGCATCGGGTTCTCGGGGTCGAGGATCACGTTGTCAAAGCGATAGTCGTTGTGGACGATGCTTGAAGTGGGGTGGTCGGCCGGCATCTTGTCGTTGAGCCAGGCCTTGACCGCTTCCCACTTCGGCGCATCGGGCGTCAGGGCTTTTTCGTAGCGGTCGCTCCAGCCGCGGATCTGTCGGGCCACGTAGCCTTCGGGCTTGCCCAGGTCGGCCAGGCCGCAGGCGTTGTAGTCGACACGGTGCAGCTCGACGAGCCGGTCGATGAAGCTCTTGCACAGCGCTTCGGTGCGGGCGGCGTCGAAACCCAGTTCCGGCGGCAGGTCTGAGCGCAGGATGATGCCCTTGACCCGTTCCATTACATAGAACTCGGCGCCCATCACTGACTCGTCGGTGCAGTGCACGTAGGCCTTCGGGCAATAGGGGAATGCCTCGCGCAGCTGATTGAGGATGCGGAACTCGCGGCCCATGTCGTGGGCGGACTTGGCCTTGTGGCCGAACGGCGGACGGCGCAGGACGAATTCCTGCTCGGGGTATTCCAGCAGGTAGGTCAGGTTCGACGCGCCACCGGGAAACTGGCTGATCCGGGGCACGCCAGTCAGGCCGGGAATGTGGGCCTTGAGGTACGGGTCGATCAGGTTGGCATCGAGTTCTTCACCGTCGCGCACGCGGGT
The DNA here is from genome assembly GCF_036961705.1 of Pseudomonas sp. 3JA. Classification (NCBI taxonomy): domain Bacteria; kingdom Pseudomonadati; phylum Pseudomonadota; class Gammaproteobacteria; order Pseudomonadales; family Pseudomonadaceae; genus Pseudomonas; species Pseudomonas sp. 3JA. The sequence goes on along the minus strand of NZ_JBAMDJ010000044.1, from coordinate 36,596 downwards.
GGACTGATCAGTAAACGCCATGCTTATCCCTTCTGCTTATTTTGGAGGCCATCGATCATTGGCTAATCTAATGGCGCGCGGGAGGCGTCACAAGCACGCCAGGGTCTTATAGGTTAGCGTGTTGCAGGATAATCAGTGGGCTTGATGCATTGCGGCGTGCGCGTCGAGGATGGGCGAGCTAAGGTTCTGGAATCTGTCGCTTTCAATGGAGCAACCGCGATGGGATGCCCGCAAGTCTGTGGCACCGCGACCTTGCAATGCAGCTTCGGCGCTGCCCCGGCGGTGCTCAATGTGCTGCCGGTCAATCGCCTGCTGACCGGCGGGATGCCGGCGGCGAACATCATGGACCACATCCCGCTGGTGAACATCACCACGTTTGGCATGTGCATGAGCCTGGCGAACCCGACCGTGGCCGCCGCCACCGCGGCGGCACTCGGCGTGCTGACGCCCATGCCCTGCATCCCGGCCACCGCGGCGCCATGGATCCCCGGCGGCGCCCCGACCCTGTTGCTGGGCAACATGCCGGCCATCGATGCTAACAGCACCTTGATGTGTACCTGGGCCGGGGTGATCAAGATCGTGGTGCCAGGGCAGGTGCAGATGTTGATTCCCTGAGTAACACCAAGATCCCTGTGGGAGGCTATGTAGGTTACTTAAGACCGTAGATGCCCCCGTGGCGAGGGAGCTTGCTCCCGCTGGACTGCGCAGCAGGCCCATTTTTGTGAGTGCTTTGCACTCAAGCGGGAGCACGCTCCCTCGCCACAGTGAATTAAACAAACCTTAGGTGAACAGCATTCCCTGTGGGAGCGAGGCGGCTGCAGGAACCAGTCCCCAGTTTATGCCTGCGCCGGATCATTCCAGCGCCTGAACCACCAGCGCACCCGGGAGATTGGCTTGCCTTCGGCGTCCAGCGGCCGGCCGTCTTCGGCGTAGGCCTGGGCTGGTTCCAGCAGTTGGCCATTGAGGTAGCGCGCTTCGACCGCCGGGTTGCCGTTGGGGTGCAGGCGGCGATAGCGGCCGTCGCGCACGCCGTCGCGATAGACCTCGGCTTCGGCCAGTTGTCCGTCGGGAAAGTAGTTGTTCGCCTCGCCGTGCAGCAACCCACGGCGATACGTGGCCTGGCGTTGCAACCCGCCTTCGGCCGCGTAGAAGCTCGCCACACCTTGCAGTTTGCCTTTCACGAACGGCAGTACCGCCGAGACCTTGCCATTGGGGTGATACAGGGTGCTGGTGCCTTGCAGTTCACCTTGGCTGTAGTTGAGTTTTGCTTGCGGGCGTTGGGCTTCTTCGATCTGCAGCGGGCCGTCGAGTTGGCCGTCGACCAGTTGCCCGCTCAGTTGGCTGTCGCCACGTTCCACGTCGAGTCTCTTCGAGGCCATCGGTAGGTTCCTGTCAGTTGACCTTCACCAGGCCGCCCTTGATGGTCAGCATGCCGCCGCCGTCCACGGTCTGTTCGGCCGCCGCCTTGTTCACCAGGCTGATGCCGGCGTCATTGGTCAGGGTGGTGCCGGCTTTGTTTTCCAGCGAGGTACCGGCCTGGTTGCTCAGGGCTGTGCCGGCTTTCTGGCTGATGGACGTGCTGGCCTGGGCGGCCAGGTCGGCGCCGCTCTTGATCGCGAAGCTGCCGCCGCTTTGCAGGGTCAGGGTGCCGCTGACCTTGATGGTCAGGTTGCCGTCCACCGTCAGGCTGTAATTGCCAGTGACCTTGTGCTCGTAGTTGCCGCCGGTGCTGTGGGTCTGGTCCGAGCCCACGGTGACAGTGCGGGTGTCCTTCACATCGAGGCTGTCGCTGCCGGTCTGGATGGTCACGCTGCGCTTGCCTTTCTCCAGGGTCACGGTTTCGTCGCCATCCTTTACCGTACGGGTGCGGGCGTTCTGCACCGTGAGGGTTTCGTCGTGACCGACGGTGGCGGTGGTGTCGTTGAGCACGTTGATGTTGAAGTCTTTCTGGGCCTGGAGAAACACCTCTTCGGCGTCCTTCTTGTCTTCGAAACGCAACTCGTTGAAACCGCCGCCGCCCTTGGACGATTGGGTCTTGATCCCGGACTGGGTCTGGTTCGCCGGCAGCGCGTAGGGCAGGGCATTGTCGCCGTTGTAGACGCAGCCGGTGACCAAGGGACGGTCCGGGTCGCCGTCGATGAAGGTCACGATGACTTCCTGGCCGATGCGCGGCACGAACTGCATGCCAAAGCCTTTGCCGCTCCACGGCAAGACCACGCGGACCCAGCACGATGACGTCTCGTCGTTCTTGCCGATGCGGTCCCAGGGGAACTGCAATTTGATCCGGCCATATTCATCGGTCCAGATTTCTTCGCCGGCCTTGCCCACCACCAGCGCTGTCTGGGTGTGCATGCGGGGTTTTGGCGTCAGGCGGGGCGGTCGATAGACCGTGGCCTTGGGGATCGCTTCGAAGCGGTTGCGATAGCTGTCGTGGCTGGCTTCGTGGCTGACCGAGGTCACGACCCAATCGATATTCAGTGTCGTGTCTTCATGGCCGGCGAGGGTGAACCAGTATCCCGGCACCAGCCAGCGGCAATCGCTTTCGCCGACAAAACGTTGCTCCTGGCTGCGCAGGCCGTCCACCCGCTGTTTGGTCAACGCGTCGCCCTGGGCCTTGGCGGTGTAGCCGCCCGGGTGTTCGTACACCGAACTTGGCCCGGCCACGGCTTCGGCCTGGCTGTAGAGCGATGTCGTTGGGGTGGTGAATTCATAGTCGGTCGCCTGGTAAACCCCGGCCACCGCTTGCAGGCACACTTGCCCGGAGCGGATGCCGTGCAGTTCCCGCTCGCCGATTCGCTGCCCGAGGTAGTTCACCGTCGGCCCGTTGGGAATCGGTGCGAAGGCGTCGTTGCTGTCGGCCAGGACCAGCGTGTGGGTGCCTTCCTCGTGGGTGAAAAACCAGAAGATCCCATCTTCTTCCAACAGGCGCGAGACGAAGGCCAGGTCGGTTTCGCCGTACTGCACGCAGTATTCGCGCGGGGTGTAGCTGCCGGTGAGCTTGAGCTGGAAGTCGGTGAAACCATGGGCCTTGAAAATCGTGGTGACGATGTCCGAGGTGGCAAGGTTCTGGAACACGCGGTTGTTGCTGGCCAGGCTCAGCCACCAAAGCCAGGGCCGGAGCAGGAGTTGATAGCGTTCGGCGGTGGCGTCGGCCGGCAGTTGGCGGATTTCGGCCACCAACCAATCCAGCGGGCGCAGCAAGGCATCCTTGTGCAGCGTGGTGGTCACATGGCTGGCGACGGCTGTCGTGAGGTCCAGCGAGGCGCCGTCGTTGACGCCGTTTAGCATGTGCGAACCCAGGGCGTTGAGGCGTTCTTCGCCGGACAGCGATTCAGGGTACAGCGCCGACAGCGAGGTGGCGGTGAGGAAGAGGGTGGTGTTGCTGTCGGTGGAGCGGGGCATTCAGGGCCTCGAAGCATACGAATTCGTGAGTCGGATTGAATGAAGACTGACAGTCATTCAACTGTAATGCTTAGTGATGAAGTTATACGGCGCACTCAGCTCCTTGGTTCGACTGATAGGAAGCCCATGGGGGTAGGTATCGATGTTGCAGAGATAAGCGATGAAAGAACCCTCCGCGTCGTAAATCCAGGAGTCGCCGCGATTTAAAGTCATTTCCAGTAAATTACGGTTTTTTTGTGTGACAGCAATGATCACAACCCAGCGATGGTCGGCATTGAAACCGTGTAGCTTGTGAACATCGCGGGTGATCGCCTCTTGAAGGTTTTTACCGGCAAAATTTCCAGTGACGCCTTCCACTTTGATCTCCACTGCATAGGAGCTGCCGTCGAGCTCGAAATAAAAATCCACCTGCTCTGGATAGTAGGGCGCCGGGTAATAGATCTCTCTGAGTTTGGCTTCAGTTACGTAGGCTCGTTTCAAGTGATGGGCAATCTCGACCTGCGCAGCGGTTTCCCAGTGCGCATGCGATGTCCAGCCTTTGGTGAATTGATCGGGTGCACCCGAAAAGTCGTCTGGGTGAACGCCGGCCGCCTGTAGTACAACGTTGAGAAACTCCTTTTCAGTCATGGCGATTATCTCCATTCAGTTGGAAATGATTATGCAAGTCGGGGGGGGCAATTCACTCCAACACCCACTCCGCCAACTTGCCCGTCACCTGCGTCATCAACACATTCTCGACATCCCTTGCTCCAGCCGCACTGCACTTGGCGAGAACAGCCTTGACGATCCCCGCATCGAATTCGAACTGCTTGCCCGTCGCAGCCTTGTAGCGCCCGCGCAATTTCTCCAGTTTCGCCAGCACAATCCCCTCCAGCGTCGCTTCATCCAGCGGTCGGTATGCCACCACGGTCATGCGCGCCAAAAACGCCGGGCGGAACGCTTGCAGCAGCACGTTGTGCAAGGCTTCGTTGAAGGCGTCGCTGCCCAGTTGCGCGGTAGGCGTATCCAGCAACAGCTCAGCGCCGACGTTGCTGGTGGCGAGCATCACGGTGTTCTTGAAGTCCACCACCAGGCCGGTGCCGTCTTCCATCAGGCCTTTGTCGAAGACGTTGTAGAAGGCTTCGAGCACATCCGGGTGGGCCTTTTCGATTTCATCCAGCAGCACCACGGAATAGGGTTTGCGCCGCACCGCTTCGGTGAGCACGCCGCCGCTGCCGTAGCCGACGTAGCCGGGTGGGGCGCCTTTGAGTTGGCTGACGGTGTGGGCTTCCTGGTACTCCGAGAGGTTGATGCTGATCAGGTTGCGTTCACCGCCGTACAAAGCGTCGGCCAGGGCGTAGGCGGTTTCGGTCTTGCCCACGCCGGTGGGGCCCACCAGCAGGAACACCCCGACCGGTTTCTGTGGGTCGGTGAGGCCGGCGCGGTAGGCTTGCAGGCGTTGGGCAATGGTGTTCAGCGCTGTGCTCTGGCCCATGACTCGCTGGCCCATGCGCTGGCCGAGGGTGCGCACGGCGTGGGCTTCGTCGGCGAGCATCTTGCCCACCGGAATACCCGTCCAGCCGGCAATCACGGCGGCGACGGTCTTGCTGTCCACCTGTTCGGGCACCAGCGGATCGTCCTGGCGAATGGCATCGAGGCCGGCCTCCAGACGCAGCAGTTCGGCGGCCAAGTGGTCGATGCGGTTATCGATCTCGGTGTCGGCTTTTTCACTGTCGGCGCGTTCGCTCAGGGTAAGCAGTTCGCGTCGGGTGTCGAGCAGTTCGCGCACGGCTTCGCGCTCTTCGCCCCAGCGGGTTTCCAGCTCGCGGATGGCTTGCACGTTGCTGGTCGATTCGGCTTCGAGCAGGGTGATGCGCTCGCGATGATCCAGCCCGGTGGCCTGTTCCCGGCGCAGGCGTTCGACCTCGTCCTTGAGGCTATTCTGCCGATGGCGCAGGCTTTCCAGCGGCGGCGGCACGTCGTGCTGGCCGAGGGCGACCCGGGCGCAGGCGGTGTCGAGGACGCTGATGGCTTTGTCCGGCAACTGTCGCCCGGAGATGTAGCGGTGGGACAGCTTCACCGCCTCGTGGATGGCCGCGTCCAGCACCTGCACGCCGTGGTGCTGTTCCAGTTTGCTCGCGACGCCGCGGAGCATTTCCACAGCGGTAAGTTCGTCCGGTTCTTCGACCTGCACCAGTTGGAAGCGGCGGGCCAGGGCCGGGTCTTTCTCGAAATATTTTTTGTACTCCAGCCAGGTTGTGGCGGCCAAGGTGCGCAGTTCGCCCCGGGCCAGGGCCGGTTTGAGCAGGTTGGCCGCGTCGCTGCCGCCTTCCGCACCGCCGGCGCCGATCAGCGTATGGGCTTCGTCGATAAACAGAATGATCGGCTTTTCGGCACTGCGTACCGCGTCGATCACGCCTTTGAGGCGCTGTTCGAATTCACCTTTGACGCCGGCACCGGCCTGCAACAGGCCCAGGTCAAGGACGCGCAGGGTGACTTCCTGCAACGACGGCGGCACATCCCCAGCGGCGATACGCAGGGCCAGGCCTTCCACCACCGCAGTCTTGCCGACGCCGGGTGCACCCACCAGGATCGGGTTGTTCTGCCGGCGCCGGAGCAGGATGTCGATGCACTGGCGGATCTCGCCGTCGCGACCGACGATGGGGTCGATGCGTCCGGCCCGGGCGTCGGCGGTCAAGTCCTGGGTGTACTGGTCCAGCACCGGGTCTTGTTTCTGGGGAGGCTCGCCGGGTTTGGCCGGGCGCACGCCACCGACATGTTCACGGGAGCTTTCGGTCCACTCCAAGAGATGGGCGCGCAGGGCGTCGCGGGGAATGCGCAGCAACGACGAGGCGCTGTTGAGCAGCAGGCTGCGGCGCTCATCACGGTCCAGCAGGGCCAGCAGCAACAGCCCGGAGCGGATGCTGTCCAGGCCCAGCACGCTGGCCTGGACCACGGCGTCTTCCAGCAGGCCGATGGTTTGCGCCGATAAGGCGGGTGTGCGGGTGCTGCCGGATTTGAACAGGTCCAGTGCCTTGTTGGTTTCCGTTGCCACCGCGTCACGCTCCAGACCGAAACGTGGCAGCAGGCAGGCAAAGTCACCGCCCTCGATGTCGAGCAGCTCCAACAGCAGGTGTTCGATTTCCACGTAGTGGTGGCTGCGCTGCATGCAACGTTGCGCGGCTCGTTCCAGGGCGCGGCGGTTGTCCGGGTTGAGGCGTCCGATCAGGCTGGCCAGTTCCATTCAGGCAATCTCCGGCTGACGAAGGCGGGTTTCGATCCGTTGCACGGCGAGGGTCGTCTGGTGTTGCAGGCCACCGTTCCAGTTCAGCCGTGGCGCTGCCTGGCGGTCCAGTTGCAGCGGGCCGGCGCCGCGGATCAGCAGCACCAGGGTGCAATCCAGGTCGGGGCCGAAGTACAGGGCGTAGAGGCTGGCGAGCAGCGGATGGGTTTCGCCGTTGGGCAGCAGTCCGCTGGCCTGGCCCGTGGTCAGCGGGCCGAGGGTCAGGCGCACGCCGGCATGTTCGTCCCAGACGTGGCTGCCGGCCACCGCGTTGCGGCCCAGGCACAGGTTGCGCCCGCCTGGTTGCAAGCGGCTGCGGCTGGCCGGCGGGATTTCACGCCAGCCACCTTCGTAGGCCGTCAGCTCCACGGGCAGCCCGAACTGTTCACGGACAATCGCCGCGAACCCGTCCAGGGAGCGCCGGCCATCGGCGTACAGCGCGGTGCAGGCCAGTACCGCTGAGTCGGGGGCGGCCTGGCGCTCCTGCAAGGCCTTGGGTAGCAGGCCGGTCAACGCCCGCAGTTGCGCGTGTACGGCGGACGATCCCGGGGCAGTGAAACCCAAGGCGATGCGATGTTTGCGCATCACCTTGTAAAGCAGGCTGAGCAGGCGATGCTGGAATAGGTCGAGGAATTCCGCGGGGGCATGATCCTTCGCCCGGGCTCGTTGTTGCAGCCATTCCTGGTAGGCGTAGGGCAACGGGCCGTCGGGGCCGCCGAGGCCGAAAATCGGCGTGGTCAGGGTTGGCGGCAGGCCGGGTTCCTGGCCCAGGCTTTCCACTTCGCTGGCGGCGAACAGCGGCGTCAAGGGCCCGCGCAGACGCAAGGCTTCGGCGTGCGGCGCGGTGCCGCTGCCCAGGGGCTCGGCCTGGGGATGTTCACGTTCGAGCAACAGCAAGGCCTGGAGCCATTCGAAGCGTTGCGGATCGCGCCGCAGGCGCTGGCTCAGGTTCAGAGCACCAGGGGTTTGCCGGCTTGGGGTTGCCATGTCTTCACCTCCTTGTCGGACTGGACCAGCACGGTGCGCACGAAGCGATTGGCGGTGGCGTAAAGGGAAAAGAATTGCGCCAGTACCCCGGAGAACAGCACGGCGCTGCTACCGACGAAGTGTTGCGGATCCAGTTGCAGGCGCACCTCCAGGCCGTTGCGCCAGCCGCGCCAGGCGTCTTCGCCGACATGGGCGATGACCCGGTCGCAACTCAGCCCCGATACCCCTTCGATCTGGCGATGGGCGCTGGCCTCGTCCCGCAGGTTGTGCAATTGGAGAATCTCGCTCAGTGCGTCCAATGCCTGGGGGCCTTCGACCAGCGACAAATGGTTGAGGGTCAATTGCGACACCAGCCGCCAGCGCGATTCGCCGTCCAGGCGCGGCAGGCTTTGCGGGCTGGGTGGGTTGCGCAGGCGCGCCCAGGCCACCGGCCCCGGGCGCTCGAAACCCAGCGGGGTACCGGCCGGCAGGCTCTGGGCCAGGTGGCGGTTGGTGCACAGTAGTTCGGCGGTGAGGCTGTAGTCGCGGGTTTCGGCCAGCGGGTCGAACTGGGTGTCCACCAGGCTGACCATCAAGTCGGTGCCCAATCGGTTCGGGCTCATGCCACTGACCCGTCGCGCATGCCAATAACAGGTTTGGTCGCTGCCATGCTGGCTTCCGTAATAGGCCGGCACTTTGCGCACGCCCTGGCTGGACATGGCGCGCATGCCACGGATGCTGTGGATCTCGACGCTGTTTTCCCGATGACTGTCGGCCACCAACCGGTACTCGCTGCGGGTGCCATCCGGGCGCAGCGGCTCGGAAGTCCTGGGAAACAGGTTGATCACCGGCGTGCAGCCCAGGGCGATGTCGCTGGCCTGGAGCGGCAGGCGGCTGGTGGGAGGGCGGTCGAAAACGATGTACAGGTACAACGACGGACTGTCGCTGGTGGCGCCGGCCAGTGGCAGATCGAAGAAGCCGAATTTATCCGGGAAGGCAAAGTACTCCGCCAGCAGGCGCATGCCGGGATGTACGCCGTCTTCATCCGGCAGCAAGACCTGGTCATTGGCGAAGCCGACGATCTGTGGCAAGCCTGTCAGCGACGCCGGCACGCTGCCCGGCGCACCGGCCAGGACCTCGATGGCGTGCGCGCCCAGCAGGTCGTACAGCCCGGCGTTGATGATCGGTGACGCCGCCAGGTGTACCCGCAGCGAGTCGATTCCCAGCGTCGACCACTGGCTTTCGCCCAGGCACCGCAGCTCCAGGCGCAAGGCCGAGCGTGCCCGGACCACGCCGGTCAGTGCCTGGGTTTCGTCGCTGCCCAGCAGCAATGCCTCGCTGATTTCAACCGGCCACAGGTGCACGGCGGCGGTGGTCCGAAAATGAATGCTCTGGCCTTTGTCCGTAGTGACGAACAACGGTGTGTCGCGGGGCAGCGGGTAGCCCTCGTTCAAGTTGCCTTTGCTGGGGTCGGGTTCGAACTGCACGATGGCGCACGACGGCAAGGGGCGCATGGCCAACGGGTAAAGCTGTTCGAGCAGGGCATCGCTGAATTCGGCGTAGTCGTCGTCCAGCCGGCGTTGCAAGCGGGCGGCCAACAGGGCGAAACCTTCCAGCAGGCGCTCGACATGCGGGTCGGGGCATTCGCCCGGAGACAACTCCAGGCGCCGGGCGACCTTGGGGTAGCGCTCGGCGAACAGGCTCCCGGCGTGCCGCAACCAGGTCAGTTCGCGTTGGTAATAGTCCAACAGTTGCGGGTCAATCGAGTCGCTCATGTCGTACCTCAAGGCCGTCGCCGGCGTGCTCGATGACAAAGGCCACGGGCCAGGCATGCTGGTCGCCGCGCAGCTCGCCCAGCAGCCGTATGCACAGTTGCTGCGGACGGCCCGGCACCGGGCAGACCTCGACCTCGCCCAGGCGCAGGCGAGGTTCGAAGCAGGTGATGGCCTGGCGGATTTCCCGGGTCAGTTGGCGGCGGTCATCGCTGCGCTGCTGTTGCAGCGCGGTCCAGTCGGCGATGCCGTAGTCCAGGATGCTCGGCGGTTCGGTCAGCGCCCGTGGGCCGCGTCGGGTATTGAACAGGCGCGACAGTTCGGCATGCACCGAGTCTTGCAACGCCTGGCGGTCGAACGCCCGCCCGGTATCGTCCGCCGGGCTGGCCAGGCGTTCGAACAGGGGCGGGCGCAGCCCGAAGCCAGCCATGGGCGTGGTTTCCCTACTTGGTCATTTTGTTGGCGGCCAGGTCCCAGGTCGTGCCCGCCGTGCCTTCCTTGGTGCCGTCGTCTTTCTGCGCGGTGAGCTCCCATTTGATCTTGGTGAAGTTCAGCGACAGGGTTTCCACCGGTTTGCCGCCGGTGCCGCCGCTGACACTGACGTTGGACAGCACGACGTTGGTCAGGGTGTAGACGATGAACGGCATGATCTGGCCGCTGCCTTCGGCGGCGTTGCGGCCGATGGTGATGACGGCCTGCGGGATCGGCTTGCCGGCGCAGCAATACTCGTTGAGCGAAGGGGTGGAGCTGTCGATGAATTTTGTCAGGGTGAATTCGCCGATATGGGGCCGACCGGAGGTGCGCTCCGAGTTGCTGACGTCGTTGGTGACCTGCATCGCCACGTTATGGCTGTAGGACATGACCTCGATCTTGTCCGTGAAACCCTCCAGCAGGCTGTCGCCCTTGATGTCGCCGCCGAGGTCGAGAATGATTGCATCCATTGTGTGGAACTCCTGAAGAAGACAAGTAGGTGGTACCCAATACCCCTAGAAACGAATGCCGAACCCCTGTGGCGAGGGAGCTTGCTCCCGCTGGGCTGCGCAGCAGCCCTAAAAAACAGGGCCGCTTCGCGCCCCAGCGGGAGCAAGCTCCCTCGCCACATAGCCACATAGCCACAAGCGGTCAGGCAGCTACCGGTGGCGGCAATGTCGCCACCAGGCGAATCGAGGCGGTCAGCTCCTCCAGCTGGAAGTGTGGCCGCAGGAACACCGTGGCCTTATAGGCCCCTGGCTTGCCGGCCACTTCCGTCACGTCCACTCGCGCTTCGCGCAACGGGTACTGCGCCTTGATTTCTTGTGGCGCGTTGTCGTTGATCAGCACGTAGTCGGCGATCCAGTTGTTGAGGTAGGTCTGTACGTTGTCGCGGGTCATGAAGCTGCCGACCTTGTCGCGCATGATCACCTTCAGGTAATGGGCGAAGCGCGAGGCCGCGAGCACGTACGGCAACATCGCCGAGATCCGCGCGTTGGCGTTGGCCTCGTTGGTGTTGTAGACCTTGGCCTTGTTGGTGGTCTGGCCGCCGAAGAACACCGCCACGTCGCTGTTTTTCTTGTGGCACAGGGAGATGAAGCCCAGGTCGTTGAGTTCTTTTTCGCGACGGTCGGTGATCGCCACTTCGGTCGGGCATTTGAGCGACAGATCCCCGGAACTGGTGCGGAACGTATGGGCCGGCAGGCCTTCGACCGCGCCACCGCCCTCGGCCCCGCGAATGGCTGCGCACCAGCCATATTTGGCGAAGGCTTCGGTGATGCGTTGCGCCAGGGTCCAGGCGGCGTTGCCCCACAGGTATTTGCTGTGGTCCGTGCCGTTGACGTCTTCGACGTAGTTGATGCCTTCCACCGGCAGCGTGTCCGGGCCGTACGGCAGGCGCAGCAGGAAGTGCGGCAGCACCAGCGACACGTAGCGCGAGTCTTCGCTTTCACGGAAGGCGCGCCACTTGATCAGCTCCTGGCTCTCGAAAATCTTCGACAGGTCCCTGGGGATCGCCAGTTCGGTGAAGCTGGTCATGTCGAACAACCGCGGGCTGGCGGCAGCAATGAACGGGGCGTGCGCGGCGGCGGCGACGTTCGAGAGCTTTTCCAGCAGGCCGATGTCCTGCGGATGCCGGCCAAAGGTGTAGTCACCCACCAGCAGGCTGAACGGGTGCCCGCCGAAGGTGCCGTATTCTTCCTCGTAGATCTTCTTGAACAGTGCGCTCTGGTCGAACTCGACGGCTTTTTCCAGATCGTTCTGCAGTTCTTTCTGAGTGACGTTGAGCAGGCGCAATTTGAGCCGAGTGCTGGTCTCGGTGTTCTGCACCAGCAGGTGCAGGCCGCGCCAGGAGGCTTCGAGTTTCTGCAGGTCAGGGTGGTGCAGCACTTCGTTGAGCTGGGCGCTGATCAATTGGTCGATCTGGCTGATGCGGTCATTGATCATCGCCACGGTGTCCTTGTCGATGGCCATGCCTTCGTCGAGGACCTGGGTGGCGAATTCGGCCAGCATGTCGCGGGCGTAATCTTGCTGGCTGTCGTCGTGGGCCATGCGGCCTTCGGCGATGATCTTGTCCAGCAGGGACAGGGTCTGGGTCGTGCTCTCGCTGGTTTGAGCGCTGGATGAAGCAGGCATGGTGTTATCTCCCTTAATGAAGCGCGCGATCAGGCCTGTGGTTCGGCCGGGGCAGGGTCATCGTTGGCGGCCACGGCGGGCAGCTCTGGCGGTACGTCCTGGGGACGCGCCGACTTGATCTCCTGCAGGCCTTCGGTGTTGGCGATCACGTCGCGCAGCAGCTTGTCCAGGTCGTCGTTGCCATCGAGTTTGGTCAAAAGATCCCGCAGGCGTTGGCGCGCTTCGAACAACCGACGCAATGGCGTGACCTGCTCCACGACCTTGACCGGGTCGAAGTCGTCGATGTGGCGGAAGTTGAGTTCGATGTTGAGCTTGCTGTCGTCGCCGCTGAGGGTGTTGTTCACCTGGAGCGTGGCGCGGGGGGAGATGGAGGCGAGCACCTCGTTGAAATTATCCCGATCGATTTCGGTAAAGCGCCGCTCATTGAGCTTGGGCAGCGGGTCCAGTGGCTTGCCTGAGAGGTCGGCCAGAATGCCGACCACCAGTGGCAATTCCTTTTTCTCGATGGCGTTGCCGATTTCCACGTCATAGGTGATCTGGACGCGGGGAGGACGGACTCTGTCGAGCTTGTGCTGGGTACTTTCTGCCATGGCGGCCGACTCCGATGCATGTGTGGGCGCAATGCATCGGGAGTCCCGCTCATCGCATTCCCTTGCTGATCCACAGGTTGCAAATGGACGGCAGAAAACCTGTCATTCCCTTGACGAACCTGGCGCATTCGACCGTGTGGGTCGAACTACCCAAGACGCTAGAACAGGTCTATAAAAAAGCAAGCAAAAACAATTTTTGACCGCTGAGAAAAGGAAGATTCATTTTGCGTGGTTTTTTTTTCGGATTTTTTTTGAGCCTGGCGCTCACCGGTTGCTCGCTTTTTGCCCCCAGCGTCGACCTGGACAGCCTGACCCTGGACGTCGCGCCGCGTGCCAATGACGACACGCCGATCGCCGTGGACTTCATCGCGGTGAACGACCCGGACCTGCTCAAGCAGCTGTCGGGCATCACCGCCAGCCAATGGTTCGCCGAGCGCGAACAGTTCCAGCGCGACTATCGTCAACTCATGTCGGTGTGGGGGCTGGAGCTGGTTCCGGGGCAATTCATCGACCGCCAACCCTTTCCGTTGGAGGGCCGGCGCGCCGCTGGACTTTTGGTCTTCGCCAGCTATAACACTCCCGGAGCCCACCGGCTTCGGCTGGACGATCAGCGCCAGGCCTGGCTGAAGTTCGACAGTCGGGAGATGACCCTCGTCAATGATGGGGCTCGATGACAGCCAGCCTTGAGTGACCGCGGGCCGCCCAGCGCGGCGAATTGGGATGTCGAAGGGAGTCGTATGAGTCTGTTACCTGACGCGGTGTGCTGGCATGAGGGCATGCAATTGCTGCCCCAGCATTTTCAATTGCAAGGGCTGCGTGCCGAGGCCCTGGCTGCGTATTTTGCCGGGGCCTGCAACCCTTGGTTCTGGGGTGTCAGCCAGTTGGAAGTCGATCCTTCGGCCCTCAGCGCCGGCCAGGTGCGGCTGCTGCAATTGCAGGGCACCTTGCCGGACGGCCTGCCGGTCAACCTGCAGGCCGGTGTCGGGCCGACCCTGGAGTTGGACATCGGCGAGGCGATCGACAAGACCGACGACGCCACCGTGACTGTGTACCTGGCCGTCAGCCCGCTGTGGCGCGCCGGGCAATTGGTGCCGCTCAAGGGGCGCCTGCAATCGGTGGTCGGCGAGGCGTTGCCGGACCTCACCAGCGGTGCATTTCCCGAGTCGATCACCGTCTGGCGACCCAACCCGAGGCTGTGCACGCAACTGAGCAAGGCGGATTCGATCTGCCTGCCGCTGTTGCGCATCCGCAAGGAGGGCGGTGGCTTCTGGCGCGTGCCCTACACCCCGCCGACGCCGATCCTGTTGCCGGAGTCGGCCCTCGGTCGCCGGGTCGCCGGGGTGTGCGCCCGGGCCCGGGAAAAGTGCATGTTTCTCGCTGGTCGCTTGCGCCAGGCCCAGGCGGCTGGCAACCAGGACGATGCCATGGAGATCCGTCGGCAATTGACCGCCTTGTGGGCGCGCTTGCCGGAAGTCGAAGGCGCGCTGAACACTCGGGTGGCGACGCCCCAGGCACTCTACGGCTTGCTGCTGGGGCTGGCCGGGAGCTGGTCGGCCCTCGATCCACTGGCGGGTGTCCCGGCCTTCGCACCGCTGGATTTCCTCGAATTGCAGCGCGGCTACGAGCCGTTGCTCGACTGGCTGGAAACCACCCTGGAACTGGTTCGCGCCGGCTATCGCAGCCTGGCCTTCGAGCGCAATGAGCAGGTCTTCTCGATCCAGTTGCCTGACGACCAACCGGACCAACGCCTGGTGATCGGCCTGCGCATGCCCAACGGCGCCAGCGAGCAGGCGGCGGGCGAGTGGTTGCGTGGGGCGATCATCGCGTCGGCGCGGCACATCCCGCTGCTGAGCCGACAACGCATGAGCGGTCTGCCCCACCAGGCCATGAGCCGCAACGAACAGGTGGCCTACAGCGTGGGCGACGACACCCGTTTGTTTGTGGTGGCCGCCAGCGGCCAATGGTTCGACGCGCAATTGCCGCTGCACATCGTGGCGCCGGCATCGGCCCAGGCCAGCAGCCCGTGGCAAGTGGTGTTGTTCGTGGCGCAAGCCAGTGAAAGTGCCTGATCGCAAAAGGGGAGTCGTATGCCTGATGGAAGTGGCGGGGCGGTTCGGAGTCTGCATGAGGCGCCGCTGAGCAGCGCTTTTCGCCAGGCCTGGCTGAAGTGGTCCCAGGAATGGCAAGACTTGCCCAAGGACAGCGACCCTGCGGTATTGGTCAATCGGGTGGTGGAGTTTTCCGGGCGCAGCGCCCAGCGTCTGTGGCGGGTGGCCTTCGCCACCGTCGGCGATGCCGCTACCGAGCAGGTCAAGTCGCTGGTCTACGCCTTCGTGGCGCTGGTGGACGAAACCTTGCTGTTCAGCCCTTGGCCCGGACAACTGGCCTGGCAGCAGCACCCCCTCGAATCACGCATGTATGCCAGTCGCCAGGCCGGTGAGCGCTTGCCGGCGGCGATCAAGAAACTACTGGACGAGCAGATGCCCGGCACCCGGGACCTGGCGAATGTTTACCTGCAGTGCTTGATCCTAGGGTTCCAGGGGCGATTGCGTGGCGAGCCCGGCCAGGTTCAGCATGAGAAATGGCGCCTGGCGTTGTTCACGTTTGCCTGGCAGCACGAACCCGATTATGTCGATGTCAGCCAGCGCCTGGCGCTGTCTGCGGCGACGCCGCCAATGCGCATGCCGGTGCAGCAATCGCTGCCGGACGGCTTTCGCCTGGGGCTGGCGATCCTGGCGATGGTGTTGTTGCTGACCGGGTTGGGGCAGGTGTTTTGGCGTGACATTCGTTTGGAACTCGAACCGGTGTTGCAACTGAACGAGTCGGCGGTGGTCCAGGAGCAGGACTCATGAGCCCGCTGAGCATCGTTGCCCTGGTGGTGCTCGCCATTGTCGTGGTGTTGTTGATCGCGGCCCTGATCTGGTGGCTGCGGACCCAAGGCGGGGCGGCGATTCGCAGTTTCTATGGGGCGGTGCGCCGCATGGAGCAGGAGCAGGGCACCCGGGACCGCTATCAGATGCCTTGGCTGATGATGCTCGGTAACGAAACCGACGGCGCCCAATTGTGCGCCCAATGGCGCTTGCAACCGACTGACAAGGCCGCCTGGTTCGGGCGCTGGTTTTCCGATGCCGAGGGCTCGGTGCTGGTGGTCCCCCAGGCGTTGTTCCTGCCCGATGAAGGCATGAACCGCCAACGGGGTAATTGGTGGCGCCTGTTGGGGCTGATGTTGCGCTTGCGCAGCAAGCGACCATTGGATGCGGTGATCTGGACGGTGCCGTTCAGCGCTCTTGATGACATCGAACACACCACCGAACTGAGCCTCAAGGTCCGGCGGTGCTTTATCGACCTGTTGCAACGGTTCGGCCTCAGCCTGCCGGTGTACGTGGTGATCTGCGGGATGGAAGAGCTGCCTGGGGTCCAGGAACTGGTCAGCGCGCTGCCCGCCGAGGCGCGTGAATCGATGTTGGGCTGGTCCTCGCCCTATTTGCCGGATGCGGCCTGGCAGTCGCAGTGGAGTGACCAGGCCCTGGACCAGGTCAATGCGGCGCTGTCGCAGTCGATCATCGAGATCGGTGCGCTGTCGGGGCAATTGGGCAGCGATCTTTATGGCTTGCCGGAGCGCTTCGAAGGCTTGCGACGGGCCTTGCAGATCCTGCTGGAGCCGGTGTTCCAGGGCAATGCCCAAGGCGAAGCGCCGCGTTGTCGCGGGGTGTATTTCACTGCCAGCCAGGCGCCGGCTGTCAGCGGTGATGGTTTGACCGCCGCCGAAAGTGTCCAGCGCCAAACCGTGTTCGCCCGGCAATTGTGGTCACGACGGCTGGTGGCCGAGCGTGGCTTGGCCCAACCTGTGCCGCGGCTGTTGCGCCTGCGCCAGCGCGGGCATCGGTTGGTCGCAGCGGTGGCGTTGGTGGTGGGCCTGGTGTGGTTGGGTGGCATGGTCTGGGTCTGGCACGATTCGGTGGAGGAAGCCGAAGGGCTGTCGCGCTTGATCCTCAGCACCCATAAGAACCACCTCGTGGTCGACCCTGACGAACCGCAGCTGGAACCGACCCGGCACAACGTGCAGAACTACTGGAACATGCTGGAAAAGGCCCCGCGCTGGCGCTTTGTCTCGGTGGTCTTTCCCACTTCGTGGTTCTCTTCCGTGGACACGCAACTGGAGAATGGGGTGCGCCTGACTGCTCGGCGCCATTGGATATTGCCTCTGCGGGACCTGCTCAATTCAGACCTGGAACAGCTCAAATCCATCCGCAACACCGAGCGACGGGGCAATGTGGAGAACGAAGACCCGGCGCAATGGCAGAGCTA
Organism: Pseudomonas sp. 3JA; assembly: GCF_036961705.1. Taxonomy (NCBI): domain Bacteria; kingdom Pseudomonadati; phylum Pseudomonadota; class Gammaproteobacteria; order Pseudomonadales; family Pseudomonadaceae; genus Pseudomonas; species Pseudomonas sp. 3JA. The sequence continues at coordinate 19,692 of NZ_JBAMDJ010000044.1, read as the reverse complement.
TGTGAAGGCCAAGGCACTGGTGGACCTGGCGGTACGCCTTGAACAGCACAACCAGATGTTCAGCCAGGTGGTGAACGATCCCAAGGCACCGCTGGACGAGCTGGTGCAACTGAGCAACACCGCCTTGTCCCTGGGGCTCAACACCGGCACCTTGAGCCGCGCACATTTCTACAACCGGGTGCTGTTCGATGCCGGCAACAGCGATTTGAAAGGGTTGGACCTGAATGCCGCGCGCCCGGTGATCTCCGATAATTTCACCGGCCTGATGCAGCGCTGGCTGGACCATTACTTCCTGGCGGACAACTTCGTGCGCCAGGCCGGTTACCTCAAGCTGCACCTGCAACGGCTGGAGGCCGGCAGTGGCAATTCGTTGAGTGAACTCGAAGACCTGATGGCGCTGATCGACGATTTGCAGACCCTGGTCAGCCTGACCAACTCGGCCTGGGGGCGAGGCAAGGGCCAGGACCTGGTGCCCGGCTACAGCCAGATGCTGGACAAGGTCAGTCACAGCACTTTGCTGGGGCCGGATATCGAGCAGGACCTGGAAAGCCAGGCGGCGAAGTTGCAGCAGAGTTTTCGTGACCAGTGGATCGTCCAGACCGGCTCCCGGGACAATCTGCTGGTGCAACAGGGCAGTGGCTTGCTGGTCTTGCAAGACCATGTCACGGCGCTGGACGGTGCGGTGCAGGCGCTGTTCAAGCGCGATTTCGTGGCGTTGGCCATGCAGAAGGATCCGTCGGACAGCAACCCCGATGCGATGGGCCAGGGCGATGGCAGCGATGATTTCAGTGTCGCCCTGAACTACTTCGCCAGCTACAAGAGCTATGCCAGCGAAGAACTGCCGCGCATTCCGCCGGATTACCGTGACGCGCTGATGCAGGCCGCTGAAGGCGCCGCGGCCCGGGCCATGTGGTTGAGCCTGGATGAAAGCGACGCGTCGTTGCCCGGCATGGGCTTCAATGTACAAACGACCCAGGCCGTGGCGCTGCAAAAAGCCTTCATGGATGTACATCGCGGCGACCTGGCGATCCGTTTCCAGCGTCTGCTCAATCGCCGGGCATTGGCGCAGATCAAGAGTGGCCTGGACGAAATCGATGCCCAGCCGCTGTTCAGCCAACGGGCCGATGTCCAGCGCTGGGACGGTTCGAAGAACTTCGGCTTGCAGCTGTACGGTGCCAGCGATCCACAAGACTTGAAGCTGAGCCTGAGCCAGCAGTTCGGCGTGATGCTGCAGGTCGCCGAACAGCGAATGCCCGCCCTGGAATGGCTGATCGTCCAGCAGGACAACCTGTCGGCCCTGGAACACGACCAGGTGGCACGCTTCATGGCCCTCAACGATGAATTGCTCAAGTACAAGAACCAGAACCCGGCCAGTTCGGCGGCCCAATTGGAGCAATTGGTCAGCCGGGACTTCATCGCCATGGACACCACGTCCTGCGCGCAGATCTTGCAGACCGCCAGCCTGCCCAGCGGGCGCGGCGACCTGGCCCAGCGCACGGTCGCGTTGCAGCAGGGTGCCCTGCAACGGTGTCTGTACCTGCAACAGAACCAGGCTGCGAGCGCCTGGAATGACGTGGCCAACTATTTCAATCAGTACCTGGCCGGGCGCTTCCCATTTTCTCAGGATGTGCGGGCCAGCGATGCCGACCCGGCGCGTGTCCAGCATTTGCTGGAACTGATCGACACGCGCCTGCCCCTGGCCCAGGCCGGGCTGACGTTGAGCCAGACGCCAGAGCGGCTGGCGGCCGAGGATTTCCTCAACCGTTTGAAACAGGCCGGTACTTGGCTCGGGCCGCTGTTCGTAAGGGACAAGAGTGGCATCCTGGGGGTGGAAATGGACGTGCGCTGGCGCACCGATCGCGATGAAGAGCGCGGCGCCGACCAGGTGATCGCCTGGAGTCTGGACGCCGGCAATCAACAGATCAGCTACCCCGGCGGCGGCCAGCAGAACCTGCGCTGGATGGTCGGCCAGCCCGTGCGCCTGACCTTGCGCTGGGCCCGCAACGGCTACCAGCGTCCGGCCAATGACCCATTGCAACCGAACCTGGTGGTGCGCGACCTGGAGGCCGGCTGGGAATACCAAGGGCCGTGGTCATTGCTGCGCCTGATGCGCTCGCTGGTGTCGGCCCAGCGCCAGCCGAATGTCGACTACACCGATTTCCCCCTGGCCCTGCAACTGCCGGTCACCGCCCAGACCCAGGCCCGCACGGCGGAACAGACACTGATGTTCGTGCGCCTGTCGTTGATGAGCCAGGGTTCCAAGCTGCCGTTGTCGATCCCGCCGCTGCCGACGCGGGCGCCCCGTTCACCTTTCATGGCGACCGCATCGAGCCCCGCCATCGCCACCCGTGAGGAGGGCCTGTGAGCTTGCCGATATCGCCTTTGCCTGAGTTGATCACTCAGTTGCTCGAGCCGATCAGCGCCGAGTCGCCCTGTGGTCCGGACCTGCGCTACGAACCGGAATACGACCAACTGCGCGAACTGCGCCGGGAGGACGACACCAGCTTGCCCACCGGTGTGTGGCAGTCTTCGATCAAGCGCGCCCTGTGGCCGGACCTGGAACGGCTCGCGACCACGCTGCTGCTGGAGCGCAGCAAGGACTTGATGATCAGTGCCTGGCTGGGGGAGGCCTGGCTGCATATGGCCGGGCTGGAGGGATTGCCGGGCAGCCTGGCGCTGGTGACGGGGCTGTGTGAGCGTTATCCGGAGCAGTTGCATCCCCAGGCCGAGGAAGGCGACCAGTCGTGGCGGGTAATCCCGTTGGAGTGGCTGGCCCGTCGCTACAGCGAAGTGCTGCTGACGCGGGTGCCGTTGTTCGACGGCCGGGAACAGGCCTTCGCCGCTTTCTGCCTGGACGACTGGCAACGCTTGCAGCGCCAGCAAGTGTTGGTCAACGACAGCAAGAACGCCAAGGCCTCGGCGGAAGCGGCGCGCAACGATCAAAAGAAACTCGCCGAACTGATTCGCAACACACCCTTGTCGTTCTGGCTGCATCGCCAAGGCAGCCTGATGTTGAGCCTGCAACACCTGCAACGGCTCGAAGCCTGGAGCGACGCTTACCTGGGCAACCTGGCCCCGGGCTACAAATCCCTGCAGGACGTGATGCAGGCCTTGCTGGCACTGGTAGAGGAGTTCATCGCGATGCACCCACAGCAACCCACCGTCGCGCCGGTGCAAACGCCCCCGCCGTCCACGATGTCGACGTCCCAGGCGCAGGTGGCACCCGCCCAGGTCTTCCAGGAGCCGGCCAATCGTGAAGAGGCCTATCGACAGTTACTGGTCATCGCCGGTTACCTGGCTCGTACCGAACCCCACAGCCCGGTGCCCTACCTGATCCGGCGCGGCGTTGAGTGGGGCAACAAGCCGTTGAGCGAGTTGTTGGGTGAACTGATCAGTGCCGATGCCGAATCCCGGCGCTTATGGACGTTATTGGGCGTTCTTTAACGCTCCTCGCCGGGCCATGGCACTGGCGTCAACACCGGTTTACCGGAAAAGAACGCGGTCAGGTTCTGGCCAACCAGCTCTACCATTGCACGGGTCGCTTCTGGCGACAGGCCGGCCACATGGGGTGTGAGGACGACGTTGGGCAGGTTTTTCAGCGCCTGCGGCACCTCGGGCTCGTGATCGAACACATCCAGGGCCGCTCCGGCGATTCGCCGATGTTCCAGGGCGCTGATCAGATCGGCGGTGGCCACCACGCTGGCCCTGGCGACGTTCACCAGGAACCCTTTCGGGCCGAGCGCATCGAGGGTCTGCTTGTTGATCAATTGCCGGGTATCCAGGCCACCTGGCGTGGCGACGATCAGGAAGTCCGAAACCCGCGCCAGTTCCGTAGGAGTGGCGCAGAAGGTGTAGGGCACGTCATTGCGCACCCGGCGATTGTGATAGCTGATACTCATGTCAAAGCCCAGGGCGGCCCGTTTGGCGATCGCCATGCCCACCGCGCCAAGACCCAACACGCCCAGCCGCTTGCCCGCCAGGGAAGGGCGCGCAACCCTTGGCCATTCGCCCCGCCGCAGGGCGGTATCGGAATGGGGTATGTCGCGCACCAACGCCAGCAACAGCGCCATGGCATGGTCAGCCACCGACGACGCGTTGACCCCGGCGCCGTTGGTGACCACGATGCCCCGATGGCGCGCGGCCTGCAGGTCCACTTGTTCGTAACCGGCACCGATCACGCAGATGATTTTCAGGTTGGGCAGGGCGGCGATCTCTTCCTCCGTCAGGCCCAGGGGGCCGCGGGTCAGTACTGCGCTGAAGCGTTCACCGTGTTCGAAAATCGCCGTCTTGCGTTCGGCAGGCGTGGGCGCCAATTCCAGGTGGTAACCCTGCTTCTCGAGGATCGGCAGGTATTCATTGACGGTTTCAACCAGTACCAGAACGGTTGCGGTCATGCTGGGCTCCTGTGGGCGCTGGGGCGATTTCAAGTATTCAACCTGATTGTAGGAGCCGGGGGCAGGGGGGCTTGGCTTTTTATGTGCATTTCGGGTTCAGCATCGCCCTTGTGGGAGCGGGCTTGCTCGCGAAGGCGTTATATCAGTAACGCATCGGCTAAATGACACACCGCTTTGGCGAGCAAGCCCGCCCACAGGAAATGCGGCGGCTGTTTCTATTGGCGTGATCTGATACGCATAACCGCTCCTCAGCTAAGTCTTTGCTTCTGCTCGTGAATCCCGGACAATCGCGCCCCTGTTTCGGCCAGGGCGCTGCCTGTCGGGTTTTTCCGACTCGTCCCGGCCGGGTGCATGTGACCGGAATACGGAGATCCGCCCGGATGAATGATCAGGCCAATAGCGTCGAAGAGCGCTTTGAAACGACAGTCCCAGCCACCCTCAGCCAATGGAGTCGCCAGGACACCACGTGGATGCTGGGCCTGTTTGGCACCGCCATCGGTGCAGGTACTCTGTTTTTACCCATCAATGCGGGCCTGGGCGGCTTCTGGCCGTTGCTGATCCTGGCTGTGCTGGCGTTCCCCATGACGTTCTATGCCCACCGAGGCCTGACCCGTTTCGTGTTATCCGGTCGCGACGGCGCGGACATCACCGAGGTGGTGGAAGAGCATTTTGGCCTCAAGGCCGGTGCGTTGATCACGCTGTTGTACTTCTTTGCCATTTTCCCGATCCTGCTGATCTACAGCGTGGCGTTGACCAACACGGTGGGCAGTTTCCTGGAACATCAGTTGCATATCCAGCCGCCTCCTCGGATTGTGCTGTCCCTGGTGCTGATCCTGGGCCTGCTGGCGGTGGTCCGCTGCGGCGAGCAGGCGATCGTCAAGGCCATGAGCCTGATGGTCTACCCGTTCATCGTTGCGCTGCTGTTTCTGGCGGTGTTCCTGATTCCGCACTGGAGCGGCGGCATCCTGACCACGGCGTCCACGCCGCCTGAACCATCGGCCCTGCTGCATACCCTGTGGCTGGCGATTCCGGTGATGGTGTTCTCGTTCAACCATTCGCCGATCATTTCGGCGTTTGCGGTGGACCAGAAGCGTCGTTATGGCGCCAATGCCGAGGAACGCAGTTCGCAGATTCTGTCGCGCGCCCATGTGCTGATGGTGGTAATGGTGCTGTTCTTCGTGTTCAGTTGCGTGCTGACCTTGACCCCGGCGCAGTTGGCCGAGGCCAAGGCACAGAACCTGTCGATCCTGTCGTACCTGGCCAACCATTTCAGCAACCCGACCATCGCCTTTGCCGCGCCGCTGATTGCATTCGTCGCCATCTCCAAATCGTTCCTGGGGCACTACATCGGTGCCAGCGAAGGCCTCAAGGGCCTGATCGTCAAGAGCGGCCGCCGCCCGGCGCCCAAGACCCTCGACCGCCTGACGGCGGCGTTCATGCTGCTGGTGTGCTGGATCGTCGCCACGCTCAACCCGAGCATCCTGGGCATGATTGAAACCCTGGGCGGCCCGGTCATCGCAGCCATCCTGTTCCTGATGCCGATGTACGCCATCCGCAAAGTCCCGGCCATGGCTCGTTATAGCGGCCAGGCTTCGAATGTCTTCGTTGTGTTGGTGGGATTGGTGGCGATTACGGCGTTGGTCTACTCCCTGATGGCCTGACCGGCCCACACGGGTTGTGGTGGCGAGCACAAATCTGCCAATCGCCACCGTTCCCAGTGGCGAGGGAGCTTGCTCCCGCTGGGCTGCGCAGCAGCCCCCAACCACTTACCTGACACACCGAGTCGTCAGGACTCAGGGCCGCTTCGCGCCCCAGCGGGAGCAAGCTCCCTCGCCACAGGAGATCGGCCTGTCAGATACACCGACGTTAGTCTGCTCGCGATGGCGGTGATTCGGCTGGCATCGAAATGACAGGCATAAAAAAACGCCGCCCCTCGCAAGAAGGGCGGCGTTTTTCGTCGAGCGTCTAAGCCTTAGGCTTGAACGACCGGGATGTTGGCGTTTGCAGCCGCTTCACGGAACTCGGCGATCTGGTCGAAGCTCGGGTAGCGCATCCGTAAAGTCCCGGCCATGGCCCGTTATCGCGGTCAGGCCTCCAATGTCTTCGTTGTGTGGGTGGGTTTGGTGGCGATTACGCGTTGGTCTACTCCCTGATCGCCTGACCGGCCCACACGGGTTGTGGTGGCGAGCACAAATCTGCCAATCGCCACCGTTCCCCGGTGGCGAGGGAGCTTGCTCCCGCTGGGGCGCGAAGCGGCCCTGAGTCCTGACGACTCGGTGTGTCAGGTAAGTGATTGGGGCTGCTGCGCAGCCCAGCGGGAGCAAGCTCCCTCGCCACAGGAGATCGGCCTGTCAGATACACCGACGGTAGTCTGCTCGCGATAGCGGTGATTCGGCTGGCATCGAAATGACAGGCATAAAAAAACGCCGCCCCTCGCAAGAAGGGCGGCGTTTTTCGTCGAGCGTCTAAGCCTTAGGCTTGAACGACCGGGATGTTGGCGTTTGCAGCCGCTTCACGGAACTCGGCGATCTGGTCGAAGCTCAGGTAGCGGTACACGTCCGCTGCCATGCTGTCGATCTTGCCGGCGTATTCCATGTACTCCTCGACGGTCGGCAGGCGACCCAGGATCGAAGCAACGGACGCCAGTTCGGCCGAAGCCAGGTAGACGTTCGCGCCGTCACCCAGGCGGTTCGGGAAGTTACGGGTCGACGTCGACACCACGGTGCTGTTCGGCTCAACGCGTGCCTGGTTACCCATGCACAGCGAGCAGCCTGGCATTTCCATGCGTGCGCCAGCCTTGCCGTAGATGCCGTAGTAGCCTTCTTCGGTGAGCTGGTGAGCGTCCATCTTGGTCGGCGGCGACAGCCACAGACGGGTTGGCAGCTGGCCCTTGACCTGCTCCAGCAGCTTGCCGGCAGCGCGGAAGTGACCGATGTTGGTCATGCACGAACCGATGAACACTTCGTCGATCTTCTCGCCAGCCACGCTGGAGAGCAGACGGGCGTCGTCCGGGTCGTTCGGCGCGCAGAGCACCGGCTCGCTGATGTCGGCCAGATCGATTTCGATGACTTCGGCGTATTCGGCGTCGGCATCGGCTTCCATCAGTTGCGGGTTGGCGATCCAGGCTTCCATCGCTTGGGCGCGACGTTCCAGGGTCCGGGCGTCACCGTAGCCTTCGCCGATCATCCAGCGCAGCAGGGTGATGTTGGACTGCAGGTACTCGGTGATCGATTCTTTCGACAGCTTGATGGTGCAACCGGCAGCCGAACGTTCGGCCGAGGCGTCGGACAGTTCGAAAGCCTGTTCCAGGGTCAGGCCTTCCAGGCCTTCGATTTCCAGGATGCGGCCGGAGAAGGCGTTTTTCTTGCCTTTCTTCTCGACGGTCAGCAGGCCGTTCTGGATGGCGAAGTACGGAATGGCATGAACCAGGTCACGCAGGGTGATGCCAGGTTTCATCTTGCCTTTGAAGCGCACCAGGATCGATTCCGGCATGTCCAGCGGCATGACGCCAGTGGCAGCGGCGAACGCGACCAGGCCAGAACCGGCCGGGAACGAGATGCCCATCGGGAAGCGGGTGTGCGAGTCGCCACCGGTACCGACGGTGTCTGGCAGCAGCATGCGGTTCAGCCACGAGTGGATGATGCCGTCGCCCGGACGCAGGGAAACGCCGCCACGGGTCATGATGAAGTCAGGCAGGGTGTGGTGGGTGGTGACGTCGATCGGCTTCGGATAGGCCGCGGTGTGGCAGAAGGACTGCATCACCAGGTCAGCCGAGAAGCCCAGGCACGCCAGGTCTTTCAGTTCGTCACGGGTCATTGGACCGGTGGTGTCCTGGGAACCCACGGTGGTCATTTTCGGTTCGCAGTAGGTGCCAGGACGTACGCCTTGGCCTTCTGCCAGGCCGCACGCCTTGCCGACCATCTTCTGCGCCAGGGTGAAGCCCTTGGTGCTTTCAGCGGGGGCTTCAGGTTTCTTGAACAGGTCGAACGCTGGCAGGCCCAGCTCGGCGCGAGCCTTCTCGGTCAGGCCACGGCCAATGATCAGCGGAATACGACCGCCGGCACGGACTTCGTCCAACAGGACCGGGGTCTTCATTTCGAAGGTGGTCAGGACTTCATCGGTGCCGTGCTTGCAGACTTTGCCAGCATGCGGGTACAGGTCGATCACGTCGCCCATGTGCATGTTGGACACATCGAATTCGATCGGCAGGGCGCCGGCGTCTTCCATGGTGTTGTAGAAAATCGGTGCGATCTTGCTGCCGAAGCAGAAACCGCCGGCACGCTTGTTCGGAACGAAAGGGACGTCGTCGCCGAAGAACCACAGCACCGAGTTGGTCGCCGATTTACGCGAGGAACCGGTACCGACCACGTCACCGACGTAGGCGATCGGGAAGCCTTGGCCGCGCATTTCTTCGATCTGCTTCATCGGGCCGGTCTTGCCTTGCTCGTCCGGAACGATGCCGTCACGGGCCATTTTCAGCATGGCCAGGGCGTGCAGCGGGATGTCGGGACGCGACCAGGCGTCTGGAGCAGGGGACAGGTCGTCGGTGTTGGTTTCGCCGGTGACCTTGAACACGCGCAGGCTGATCTTGTCGGCCAGCACCGGGCGCTTCTTGAACCATTCGCCGTCAGCCCAGGATTGCAGTACGGCTTTGGCGTGAGCGTTGCCGTTCTTGGCTTTTTCAGCCACGTCGTGGAAGGCATCGAACATCAGCAGGGTGTGCTTGAGTTCTTCGGCGGCTACCGGCGCCAGCTCGGCGTCGTCCAGCAGCTCCACCAGGGTCACGATGTTATAGCCGCCCTGCATGGTGCCGAGCAGTTCAACGGCACGCTTCTTGTCCAGCAGAGGGGATTGGGCCTGGCCCTTGGCCAGGGCGGACAGGAAGCCGGCCTTGACGTAGGCAGCCTCGTCGACTCCAGGCGGAACGCGATTGGTGATCAGGTCAACGAGGAAAGCTTCTTCGCCAGCCGGAGGATTTTTCAGCAGCTCGATCAGGCCTGCGGTTTGTTCGGCGTTAAGCGGCTGGGGAACGATACCCAGGGCTGCGCGCTCTTCGATATGTTTGCGGTAGGCTTCAAGCACAGTTATTACCCTCATCAGTGGTCCCAAATGGGTGTCCGGGACGCTCATCCAGGAACCCACGGTACTCATGCGCGTCGACGGCTTTTTGAGCCATCACGCCAGAGTTTCCGCACGTTCCTCACAGAAGCTGCTTTCAAAGTTTTACGCCTGCAGAACGGGAGCTGATGAGGGTTGGCGTTGGGCTTTCCCCGCTGGAAAGACCCTTCGCCAACACCGCTCTGAAGGAACGACTGTGCTCGTGACGCTTTGAAAACAGCTTCTAACGGACATTGGCGCCTTAAAAGGCTGGCTGATTCTACGGGAAAAAAAAATTAAAGGTAAGTTGGGCCTGGAAGTTTGAGGGGTGATCAATCTTAGACAAAGGGCTAACATGCCGACCTGTCCTGCTTTTGCGTGTGCGTTTCCTTATGCCCAACCAGCTCATCAAGACCCCCTGCGTCGGCCTTTGCTCCACTGTCTACGGTGATCTGGTGTGCCGTGGCTGCAAGCGGTTCCACCATGAAGTGATTCACTGGAACGGCTACAACGAGGACGAAAAGCGCGCGGTGTGGATGCGGCTCGAGCAGCTGTTGGTGCAGGTGATGGTGGCCAAGTTGGAGGTTTTCGACCCGGTATTGCTGCGCCAGCAACTGGAGTCGCGCAAGATCCGCTTTGTGCCGCACCAGTCGGAATATTGCTGGGCCTATCAGTTGATCGCCAGGGGTGCGCGGGTGATCAACAACCTGGAAGCCTACGGCATGGTGCTGATGCCGGAGTTTCGCGACTGGGACCTGCCAGACCTGCGCGACGCCATTGATCGGGAATTTTTCCTCCTGTCCGAAGCCCACTACCAGCGCTACATCGCGCCGGGGTTCCTGAAGGATGCAATCGGCGGCTGACCTCCGGCCGGTTGTGCAAAGGCGCTTTTGTGCCCGGGAGCTTTTGTGGCGAGGGAGCTTGCTCCCGCTCGGCTGCGCAGCAGACGCCTGGATTTTTCAGGCCCGGAAATTTTTAAGATCAAGAGCGAGGGTCGCTTCGCAACCCAGCGGGAGCAAGCTCCCTCGCCACAAAAAGCCCATTCGCTTTATTCCTTGACCGCCAACTCCACCAGATGGTCCTCGACCTCCTGCGGCTTGAGCACCAGCACATCGCTTTCCAGCGTATCGAGCACGGCCTCGGCGGTGTTGCCGATCAGCACCCCGGACAACCCCGAACGGGCCACGGTGCCGATCACCGTCACCGCCGCCTGCAGCTTGCGCGCCATGTACGGAATCAATACGTCCGCCGGGCCTTCTTCGATGTGCAGATGCTGGTCGTCGATGTCGAACTCGGCCTGGAATGCCCGGCATTGTTCGCGATAGCGGGCCTCGATGGTTTCCTTGAGCTGGAACGTCGGGTCGGCGGACGAAAGCATCGGTGTGGGGTGGGCGCTGATCACGTGCAAGTGGGCCTTGGCGAGGAGGGCGATATCATAGCCATGATCGATGATGGTGGAGTGCAGGTGGCGATGCTCGCCGTCGGCATTGCCAACGTCGACGGCGGCCAGGATCACCTTGTCTTTCCAGGAGCCGGCGGTTTTCACCAGCAGTACCGGGGTTGGGCAGTGACGGAGCAGTTTCCAGTCCGCCGGGGTCAGCAGGGCTTTTTTCAGCGGGCTGTCGGGGAAGTGCTGCTTGATCACCAGGCCGCAACCTTCCGCCTGCTGCACGTCGATGATGGTGTCGTGGAGGCTTTCGTTCCAGGCCTGCTCGGTGGTGACGCTGTAGCCGTCGGCCAGCAGTGCGGCCTTGAGCACGCTGAGCAGGCCGGCATGGTCATGCTTTTTGTCACACACCAGCAGGTGCAGGTGGGCCTGGGTCACTCCGGCGATCAGTTTGGCGCGCTTGAGCGCCAGGCTTTCCGAATGTTCGGGCTCAATAACCACCAGGATGCTGCGAATGGCTTGCATGATCGGCGTTCTCCTGCAATGAAAAGGCTGGCGTTGCTCAACTATAGTTGTTGTGGGGCAGTCTAGTTGCTGTAGGTGAGTCTTTGACTTGATGCATATCAACGGCAGTGGCTGGTGGTCTGGGGGCAGGCCGGTATAATCGGCGCCCTTCGCTCGACTACCTTTTCCCGTGAGCCCCATGAATCTTCCCGAAATTCACGAATTCCTTGGTTGCCGCACCCCCGATGCCTGGGTCCAGGCCGCGTTGGCTGACCAGGAAACGTTGCTGATCGACCACAAGAACTGCGAGTTCAAGGCGGCCAGCACTGCCCTGAGCCTGATCGCCAAATACCATTCCCACGTCGACCTGATCAATCTGATGTCGCGCCTGGCCCGGGAAGAGCTGGTGCATCACGAGCAGGTCATGCGCTTGATGAAAAAGCGCAAGATCGGTTTGCGTCAGCTCTCCGCCGGGCGTTATGCCTCGGGGCTGCGCAAGGTGGTACGCAGCCACGAACCGGTCAAGCTGGTGGACACCCTGGTGGTTGGCGCCTTCATCGAGGCCCGCAGTTGCGAGCGTTTCGAGGCCTTGGTGCCGCATCTGGATGAAGAACTGGGCAAGTTCTATTTCGGTTTGCTGAAAAGCGAAGCCCGGCATTTCCAGGGCTACCTGAAACTGGCTTACCAGTACGGTGACGCCAAGGACATTGCCCAGGTGATCGACAAGGTCCGTGAGGCCGAGCGGGAGCTGATCGAATCGCCGGATGTGGAGTTTCGTTTCCACAGTGGTGTGCCTGCGGCATAGGGCTGTTTGCCTTGACGTCATCGCGAGCAGTACGGCATCTCTAAGTGACCAGCCCCAGGCGCTCGTGCCACTGGGCAATGGACTCCTCGGGATAAACCTCGAACTGCCGATCGTCCGGATGCGCCTCGACTTCCACCCACGACGCCCTGGAACCCAGCATCAGGTGGGTGTGCTCCGGCGGTACCGGCAGCGGTGTGTCGATGGCCGAGGCAAAGGGGTGAACCAGCTCCGGCCATTCGGGGCTGAACAGCCATAGCCCCGAACCGCACAAGGAACAGAAATGCCGTTCGGCACTGCTGCGGTGGGCGCGTTTATCGCCTTCGTCCTTGAGTCGTGCGTGGTAGATCGAGATGTGCTTGCGACCGCGCACCTTCAGGCTCTGGGCATCGCCCCCCAGGTTGATCGCAAAACCGCCGCCGCCCTGGGTCTTGCGGCAGATCGAGCAGTAGCAGCGCTGATAAGGGTAGGGGTGGGCGCTGTCGAGGGTGAACGACACGGCGCCGCAGTGGCAGGATCCTTCGAGCTGCATGGGAACCTCCGATTGGGGACTGTAATGACTCTGGACAGCCTGGGCGGCCCGATGTTCTGGGCAGTGGAACGCATGGCTGACATGCGGACGCTATCGCGAGCAAGCTCGCGATGAACGAATACACGGTCTAACGACCGGACACTCGCCACAAATACCACGCCGCCACCGTCCGATAAGGGCTCCACGCCAGGCCGATCTCAATCATCTGCTTGCGGCTGGGCTGTCGTTCCAACCCCTTTAGCCGTCGATAACCTTCGCGTACGCCAAAGTCATCGGCCGGCAGGATGTCGGGGCGTTCCAGGCTGTAGATCAGTAGCATTTCCACGGTCCAACGCCCGACGCCGCGCAAGCTGACCAGGCGTTCGATCAACGCTTCATCCTCCATCGCCCGCGCTGTGGCGTAATCCGGCACGACTCCGTCCAGCGTTGCCTGGGCGATGCCCTGGATCGTCGCGATCTTGCTGGCTGAAAACCCGCAGCCGCGCAACTGCGCAACGTCTGTCGCCAGGATCTGCCCGGGATGGGGGAATGTCTGCGCCGGGAACAACGCCAGCAGCCGAGCGAGGATGGCATCGCCTGCCTTGGCGTGTAGTTGCTGGTAGGCAATGGCCCGCACCAAGGCTTCATAGGGATCGCGGGCCGGCTTGGGTTGCAGCAGGCAAGGGCCGATCGCCTCGACGTGACGTCGCCAGTCTTCGTCGAGACTTGCCAGCAACGCGCTGGCGTCGTGGTAGGGCACAGGCATCGGGTATTTGTTCTCCGGGGCGCTCAAAACGCCAGGGGCAGCGAAACCTGCACCGCGGCTTTCTCCAGCCGTAGCAGAAATGCCTTGCGCGGCTGTCCGCCACCATAGCCGGTCAACGAGCCATCCGCACCGATCACTCGATGGCAGGGAATGACGATGGCCAAGCGATTCTGCCCGTTGGCCAGGCCCACGGCGCGGCTGGCGCCCGGGCTGCCCAGCGCCGTGGCGATGCCGCCGTAGCTGCGGGTTTCGCCGTAGGGAATCTTTTGCAGTTCAGCCCAGACCCGTACGGCGAAGGCGCTGCCCGGCATGTGCAGCGGAACGTTGAACGCCGTGAGCTTGCCGGCGAAATACTCGGCCAGTTCGGTTTCGATCTGTTGCAAATGAGCGTTGTGCCCCGGCGCAACCGTGTAGCCGTAGCGTAGCTGCAGCTCTTCGAGCTCCTTGGTCAGGGCCGGGCGGTCGAGGAATTCCAGCAGCACCAGGCCTCGTCGTTCGGCCATGGCCAGCATGGGGCCCAACGGTGTGGTCAGGCGGGTGAACAGCAAAGGTTCGCTGAGGGCTGCGCGGCCCGGCGTGATGTGGAAGGATTTCACGAAGGCGTCACGAAAACCGCTCAATGACTCATAACCGGAGTCGAATGCGGCATTGTCGATGGAGTTGCCGTCCTTGATGCCGCCCAAGGCGATGCCCAGGCGGCGGGTGCGCAGATAGGCGTGAAAGGTCATGCCGAAATGTTGCTTGAACCAGCGGCGCAATTTCAGTGGCTCGATACCTTGTTCCAGCAACAAGGCATCGGTCCAGCGCAGGTCGGGTTCGGCGTCCACGGTTTTGAGCAGGGCCTGGATCCAGTCTGGCGCGATGGCGGCGGCGTCCAGGGGCTTGCAGCGCAGGCAGGCCCGGTAACCGGCCGACATGGCTTCGTCGGCATGGGCGAAGAACTCCACGTTCTCCGGTTTCGGCTTGCGCGCGGTGCAACTGGGGCGGCAGAAAATACCGGTGGTCTTGACCGCAGTGAAGAACACCCCCTCGTAGGCGGTGTCTCGTTCGAGCATGGCGCGGACCATCTCGGCATGGGGCGGGAGCAGCGAGTCGTGTAGGTTCATGGGCCTGAGCATAGAACCGTGCCTGGAACGACTCCACCGAAAAATCGACAGTGAATTTCCGTTCACTTGGTCGGACGGTCACGAACAAAAATTGAACCTGAGAGTCTTAAAGGTTCAACCGTTGTTTTTGTCTTTCGGAGACATCATGTCCAAACATAAGAAATCTCTCATCGCCGTTGCTGTCTGTGCCTTGGCGTTCGGTGCCTCGGCCTTGCTGCCTGCTGAGTTGTCGCCTATCGGTTCGAGCTATGCCGCAGGCAATGGCGGCGGTGGTGGCAATGGTGGGGGGGGCGGTCACGGTGGAGGAAATGGCGGTGGTCACGGTGGTGGCATCGGTGGTGGCCAGGGCCATGACAAGTCTGGTGATTCCAGCGGCCTTGGCAAAGGATTGGCTAGCGACCACACCGGTACCCGCACCCGCGATCATGGCCTGAGCGGCAAGCACACCGGCACCACCCGCACCGATCGCACCAGCAAGTCCTCGCTGACTTCGACCATCGCCAAGGACCGTGATACCCGTGGCCTGACCAAGGCATCGGCGATTTCCACCGCTACGCCAGGTACCCACAACACCAAGGGCCTGACCAACGCGACCAGCTCTTCGATCAAGAACGACCGCTGATCGCTTGAAAAAAAAAGCCGCGACGCCTGTTCAGGGCATCGCGGTTTTTTTGTCTTGTGCCCGATGTCTTCAATACTTCCAGAACACCGGCGTGAACAACACCAGTACCGTCAGGATTTCCAGCCGACCCAGCAGCATGCCTATGGTCAGCAGCCACTTCGCCGCATCCGGCAAGGTCGAGAAGTTGCCGGCGGGCCCGATGATCGTGCCCAGCCCGGGCCCCACGTTGCACACGGCGGTGGCCGCGCCGGTCAGGGCGGTGGTCCAGTCCAGACCGATCAGCGCCAGCCCCAGGGCGATAGCGCCAATGGTGATAGTGAAGAAGAACGAGAAGGTCAGCAGCGAGCGGACGATTTCTTCGTCGATGGGGTGATCGTTGTATTTTTTCTGGATCACCGCCCGGGGATGGATCAGTTGTTTCAGGCTGCCCATCAATAACTCGCCGGCTACCTGGAAGCGGAAGATCTTCAGTCCGCCGGCCGTCGATCCCGAGCAACCGCCAACGAACGTCAAATAGAAGAACAGCAGCAAGGCAAAGCTGCCCCATAGGGTGTAGTCGCCCAGCGCCACGCCCGTGGTGGTGACCACCGACGTCACGTTGACGGCCACGATACGGACCGCATCCCACCAGCTGTAGTCACTGTTCAGGCTCAGCCAGGTCCCCACGATGAGCCAGGTGATGACCAGGAATCCGACGAATCCCTTGACTTGCTGGTCCTTGAGCAACGCGCGTTTGTGGCCGCGCAAGGTGGCGACGTACAAAGTGAAGGGCAGCGCGCCTGCCATCATGACGACCACCGACACCCAGTGAATGGCCGGTTGGGGCCAATGCCCCAGGGAAGCATCCGATGTGGAAAAGCCACCCGTGGAAATCAACGACATCGCATGGTTGATCGCTTCGAAGGGCGTCATGCCGGCCAGCCACAAGGCCAGGGTGGCGAGAGCGGTCAAGCCGACATAGATCCACAGGATGTAGTTCGCCGCGACATGGGAGCGCGGCGTGACTTTCTCTGACCAGTCCGACGACTCGGTCTGGAACAGCCGCATGCCGCCGACCCGCAGCAATGGCAGGATCGCCACCGCCATGCCGATAAAGCCGATCCCGCCGAGCCAGTGCAACATCGAGCGCCAGATCAACAGGCCGGGAGAGGCCGTGTCCAGGCCGGTCAGGATGGTCGAGCCGGTGGTGGTGATGCCCGACATGGTCTCGAAAAAGGCATCGGTGTAGCTGATGTGCTGGATGAACACCATGGGCAGGGCGGCGAAGCTGCAAACGATGACCCAACTGGCGGTGGTCAACAGGTACATGTCTCGCGGGCGCATCTGGGTGTGTGCTGGCCGACCACGCGCCACTAACGCGATGCCGCAGACGAAGGTGATCAGGCTCGACCACAAAAACGCCGAGAGGTCATCGTTGCGCTCGTATATCACCAGCGTCAAAAGCGGGATTGCCATGCTGGCAGCCAGGGTGACCAGGAAAATACCGAGGATGAAGCCAATAAACCGCACTACCGCAATGGACATAGAACACGCCTGGATGAATGAACCGCGCAGTATTGTTTTTGTGGAGGGCTGATGGGTAGCCCCCTTGGGGCAGTTTTGTTCAATACCGCCTGCGATTGGCAATTTACCTTGATCGTCCCCTCACAGATACAAAGAAGGTATGCGATGAGTTTGATTCTTTCCATGGCGGCGTTTGCCCTGGTCGCCTCCATTACACCTGGCCCGGTCAATATTGTCGCCCTCAGCTCCGGGGCGCGGTACGGGTTTCGTGCGACGTTGCGCCATGTGGGCGGTGCAACCCTGGGGTTTGTCTTGCTGCTGGTGCTAATGGGGTTGGGATTGCATGAAGTGTTGCAACGCTGGCCTGGCCTCACTCGGGTGGTGCAACTGGGCGGCGTGGCGTTCCTGTTGTTCATGGCCTGGAAACTGGCGATGGATAACGGGCACCTGGGAAGCGAGGACGAGGGACGGGCGCCTTCGATGTTCTATGGCGCGTTGATGCAATGGCTCAACCCCAAGGCGTGGCTGGCCTGCGTGGCGGGAATGGGGGCATTCGTGGCCGATGGCGAGGCGCGGCTGGTGTGGCAGTTTGCGGCGATCTACCTGGTGATCTGCTACGTCTCGGTGGGCTGCTGGGCTTACGCCGGGAGTTTTCTGCGCAGCTGGCTGGGTAATCCGGCGACCATGCGCCTGTTCAATCGGACGATGGCGGTGTTATTGGTGGCCAGTGCGGTGTATTTATTGTTGCCGTGAGCAGAAGTGGCGGGCAGTCCGGGCTTTTTGAGACGAGTGCTATTGTGGCCATAATCCGCATTTTTGAGGCGGGGATGCTGTTGTGGCGAGGGAGCTTGCTCCCGCTCGACTGCGCAGCAGTCGCCCAGAATCGAGGGCTACTGCGTAGCCCAGCGGGAGCAAGCTCCCTCGCCACAGAGGTCCACCTGTTTTTGGTCCAAACAAGGTGGTGGGGCAGTATCAGCCGCGATACTGGCCGGGCGTGGCCGCCAGGTGTTGCTTGAAGGCACGCTGGAAATGCGCCTGGTCGGCAAACCCGCTGTCCAGCGCCACGTCGGCGATCAGCTTGCCTTCGCGCAATTGGCGCCGGGCAAACTGGATTCGGCGGTTGACCAGGAAGGCGTGGGGCGTCATCCCGTAATGGCGCTTGAAGGCTCGGCTCAGGTAGGACGGCGACAGTTGCGCGGCGGTGCAGATGTCTTCCAGCTTCAAGGCTTCGCTGCAATGGTCGTGGATAAACTGTGCCGCACGCATCAGGCTCGGATGGCTGCCACGATCCGGGCGACCGGCAGGGTTGAGTCGTTGTTGCAGGTCAATGAAAAATGCCTCGGCGGCGGCGTGCTTGTCGCCAGCGTCAAGCTGCTCGTCTACCAATTGTCCATACAGTTTTTCCAACGCGGTAAACAGTTCCACGTCTCGGCTGTGGGTGGTGGCGAAGCCCTGGAAATCCAGGCTTTCGTCAAAGCCGACACGACGCTGCAAGTCTCTGAGCCATTGGGTGTCGACGTACAACATCACGTAGGACCACGGCTGATCGTCGATTGGGTTGCACGCGTGGACGTCGCCCGGGTTCATCAGCACCACCGTGCCACTTTCCACCTGGAATTTCGATCGTTCGTGAAGGTAGGTGCTGCGCCCAGCGGTGATCGCGCCGATGGAAAAGTGGTCATGGGAATGGCGCGAATAGCAGACCTTGCGCCCATCGCCGATGGCCCGGGCTTCGATGAAGGGCAGGGCTGCGTCGCGCCAGAAGCGTGGGGCGTCGTCATGGAGGGCGTGCTTCATCGGTCAGTGTCCTCGTCTTGAACTTGAGTGGCAGTGTATTAGTCCTGACCGGCAAATGCCCGTCGGATTTAGCCCGTTCGGTTTGAAGGGCTGGGGTCCTGGGCTAGACTTCATGAAGTCCTGCCAATGGAGTTTCCGATGCTTGCGCCACGCAAACCGGACGACGAAGCCGCTCGCCTCAAAAATCTGCACTCGCTCAAGCTGCTCGATACCGCACCTGAAGAACGGTTTGACCGCCTGACCCGTCTTGCCCGACGTCTGTTTGACGTGCCCATCGCCCTGGTGTCCCTGGTGGACGCCAACCGGCAGTGGTTCAAGTCCAGCGCCGGCCTGGACGCCAGCGAAACCCCGCGGGAAGTTTCCTTTTGCGGGCATGCGATCTTGCAGGATCAGATCCTGGAGATCTGCGACGCGGAACAGGACGAGCGCTTTCACGACAATCCGTTGGTCACGGACAAGCCTGGCATTCGTTTCTACGCCGGGCATCCGCTGGGGCTGGAGGACGGTAGCAAGCTCGGTACGTTGTGCCTGCTCGACACCCGGCCGCGCAAACTCAATGATGAGGAGCGCGAACTGTTGCGCGACTTGGCGCGCATGGCCGAACAGGAAATGGTCGCGGTGCAGATGGCGAGCATGGACGAGCTCACGCTGCTATCCAATCGACGGGGCTTCAGGACGTTGGCCCAGCATGCGCTGAATGTGTGTGATCGCTTGTCGCGACCGGCGACGCTGCTGTTTTTCGATCTCAACGACTTCAAGCCGATCAACGACCGTTATGGCCACGCCGAGGGCGACAACGCGCTGAAAACCTTCGCCGATGTGCTGCGTATCGCCTTTCGCGAAAGTGACGTGATCGGTCGCCTGGGCGGCGACGAATTCGTGGCGTTGCTCACCGGTTCTTCCCATGTCGAGATAGCGGTAATCATGGCGCGCCTCAAGGAAATCCTCGATGAGCGCAATGCGATGTTGCAGCGTGGCTATGACATTCGTTTCAGCGTCGGCCAGATCGAGTACGACGCCCAGCGTCATCAGTTGATCGACAATCTATTGGTTGACGCGGACGCGGAGATGTATGCACAGAAACAGGCGCTACGCAGCTAGCACAAGCCAACCCCCGATCACACAGGGATTTATGTTGGTCGAAGAACCGAGACTCACCCCTCATTCAATGGCGAGGGAGCTTGCTCCCGCTGGGGCGCGCAG